>JAKSDN010000424.1 GCA_022360075.1 Kiloniellales bacterium
GCGCTTCGTGTAGGGATGCGCGGGATGGGTCAGGATCTGGTCGGTCGGTCCCAGCTCGACGATCCGGCCGGCATACATCACCGCGACTCGGTCGCAGATCTCCGAGACCACGCCGAAGTCATGCGTGATGAACAGCAGCGACGCGTCGTTCTCGCCGCGTAGCTGGTCGAGCAGCTTCAAGACCTGGGCCTGGACCGTCACGTCGAGTGCCGTCGTCGGCTCGTCGGCGATGATGACGCTCGGCTCGTTGGCCAGCGCCATCGCGATGCCGATGCGCTGGCGCATGCCGCCCGAGAGCTCGTGCGGATAGGCCTTGGCCCGCTGCCGCGCGTTGGGAATGCGCACCGCCTCGAGCAGGGACACGCTCTTCTCCCAGGCCTGGCGACGGTCGAGCGGTTGGTGAGCCCGCAATGCCTCGGCCACCTGTTCGCCGACGCGCAGCAGCGGGTGTAGCGTCGTCAGGGGATCCTGAAAGACGTAGGCCACGTCGCCGCCGCGAATCGCGCGCAGCCGCTCGGCGGACTGCGTCAGCAGATCCTCGCCGCGCAGATAAGCGCCGCCGGCGACGATCCGGCCCGGCGGCGTCGCTACCAGCCCGAGGATGGAGAGCGCGGTCACCGATTTGCCGGAGCCCGACTCGCCGACCAGGGCCAGGGACTCGCCTTTGCCGAGGTCGAAGCTGACATCGTCGACCGCGCGGTAGGTCTCGGCACCGATGACGAATTGCGTGTGCAGTTCGCGCAGCGACAGGGTCGCGTCACCGTCGCGCGGCGCCGGCGGCGAGTCTCGGGTCACCTCCGTCACGGCCTGCGGGCGGGCCAGGGCGCCGGACTTCAGCCGCGGGTCGAGCACGTCGCGAATGCCGTCGCCCAGCACGTTGATGCTGACCACCAGCAGGAAAATCATCACGCCCGGGATGATGGAGACATGGGGTGCCGTGATCAGCAGCTTGCGGCCCTCGCCCAGCATCGAGCCCAGATCGGCCTGCGGCGGCTGCGCGCCCAGGCCGAGAAAGCTGAGGCCGGCGGTTTCCAGGATCATCCAGCCGAGCGTGGTCGACATGGTGATCACGATGACCGGCAGGACATTGGGCAGGATCTCGGTCACAAGGATCGCGGCGTTCGACTTGCCGGAGAGCCGCGCCGCGTCGACGAACTCGCGCCGCACGAGGCCCAGGGTCACGCCGCGGATGTTTCGGGCGAAGAAGGGGATGTTCACCACCGCGATGGCGTAGAGGGCATTCAACAGGCCCGGCCCCAGGGCCGCGACGATGGCGAGCGCCAGCAGGATGTAGGGAAAGGCCATCACCATGTCGACGCCGCGCATCAGCACGCCGTCGAGCCAGCCGCCGAAGTAGCCGGCGAGGATGCCGATCAGCGAGCCGAAGAAGGCGGCGACGAGAGTCGCCATCAGGCCGACCAGCAGGCTCGTGCCGCTGCCCCAGAGCAGGCGCGAGAGAATGTCCCGACCGAGATGATCCGTGCCCAGCAGATGATCGGGCGCCAACGGCCGCAGCAGGCGATTGGCCGGCTCGGTCACGTCCGGGTCGGCGAGCGGCAGGAAGGGCGTGATCAGGACCAGGAGCAGGATCGCGGCGAGCAGCGCCAGGCCGGCGCTTGCCAGATGATTGCGTAGCAGGAGGCGCAGCGCACCCGGCCGCGCGGAACCGGCGCCGGTCATGGCAGCGGCGGTCACGACTTGAGCCTCGGGTCGAGCCAGTGCTGCGTGACGTCGGCGAGCAGATTGAACAGCACGTAGCCTGCCGCCACGACCAACACGCCGCCCTGCACCAAGAGGATGTCGCGGGTCGAGATCGCGGTCACGA
>JAKSDN010001120.1 GCA_022360075.1 Kiloniellales bacterium
ACGCGGGCCCGCGCGAAGCACTGCTGCACGCCCTCTTCCGCCAGAACTTCGGCTGCTCGCATCTGGTCGTCGGCCGCGACCACGCCGGCGTGGGTGACTACTACGGTCCCTACGACGCCCACCACATCTTCGACGAGCTGGAGCCCGGCAGCCTCGAGACCGTGCCGATCAAGATGGACGTCACCTTCTATTGCGACGTCTGCCGCGGTACCGCGACCAGCCGGACCTGCCCCCACGACGAATCGCATCGCCTCGCCATCTCCGGTACGCGTCTCAGGGCCATGTTCGCCAACGGCGAGACGGTTCCCGAGGAATTCAGCCGGCCCGAGGTGTTGGCGGTTCTGAAGGCCTACTACAGCAGCCTGGCGTGAGGTGAGACGAAGGGGGCGTTGGACCTGGCCCTAGCTGCTCCGTGCGTGTCGGGCCCCGTTCCCCTCATGCTGAGCTTGTGAACTTATTGGCTCGGACTTTCGCATGGCACAGCACAAGCACCGTGCGTCCTTCGAGACGCGCCCTCACGGGCGCTCCTCAGGATGAGGACAATCGAGGATGGCATTAAGGAAAGCCCTCATCCTGAGGAGCCCGCGAAGCGGGCGTCTCGAAGGACGCACGGTGGCATTCCAGCCCTCCACTACTTGATTCACAATTTCTCAGCATGAGAGGGATGGGGTTTGTTACGCACTTGAGAGCAGGGGTGGGATCACCGGCGCCCGATTTGAGAGGCCGTTTCGCCAGTCTCAGCCGCCCCCAACGAACGACGAGGCCGCCGTCAAAGCTCCGTGTACTTGAGCGCCTTGCCGAAGGCCTTGTCGACGGGGTACTTGGCCGCGTTCCGCTCGATCTTCTCGGCGGTCGCGGCCTCGAGCCGGATGCCGGCGCGCTCGCAGATCAAAAGCAGATAGATCAGCACGTCGGCGCATTCCTCGCCCAGGCGTTGCCGGAACGCCGGGTCGGACAGGGCTTCCTCCAGCGCGGCATCGTCCTTCCATTGGGCGAGCTCGAGCAGCTCGGCGGCTTCGAGATTGAGCGAAAGCAGGAGGTTCTTCAGGCTGTGGAAGCGGCGCCAATCGCGCGCGTCGCGGAACGCGATCAGGCGTTCGGTGAGCTCGTCAAGGCTGGGATTGGCTTGCGACGTCGCGATCATGGGTCTTCGTCGTCCTGGTGGGTCGATTTCTTGGGGACGAGGCCGTCGACAGCGCGGGTCTCACGTCATACTGTCCGACCGTCCGGCCATTGGACAGGATGAGCGGGTGGACTTCAACGCGGTTGCCGCGGTCAGGCCGAAGCGTGTCGTTTCGTCACGCGGCGGCTAGGGGACCGGGTGCGGCGCAGCGAGTGGCGAAGGCGAGCCGGTAGAGAACAGCATGGTGACCATCGCGCAGATCAGCGACACCCATATCCTGGCCCGATCGACGGAGCAGCCGGTCGGCGAGAGCCGGGCGGAGAACCTGCGCCGCTGCGTCGCCGACATCAACCGGCTGCGCCCGCGCCCGGACGTCGTGGTCCACACCGGCGACACCGTGCAACACGGGCAGCCGGAGGAGTACGGGCATCTGCGCGACATCCTGTCGGATCTGGAAGTGCCTTTCTATCTCATCCCCGGCAATCGCGATTGCCGGGACGGATTGCGCGCGGCCTTCCGCGATCACGCCCATCTCGAAGCCGGAGGCGACTTTCTCCATTATGCCGTCGAAGATTACGCCGTGCGTCTCGTCGGCTTGGACTCGACGGCGCCCGGCGAGCGAAAGGGGCGGTTCTGCGAGCAGCGTGTGGCCTGGCTGGATGCCACGCTCGCCGAGGTGCCGGAGAAACCGACGGTCCTCTTCATCCACCACCCGCCCTTCGACGTGGGCGATCACTACGTGGGCGGCTATCGCGTGCCGCAGGAGGCCGAAGAGCTAGCCTCTGTCGTCGGCCGCTATCCTCAGGTCGCGCGGCTGCTCTGCGGCCATGTGCACAGTCCGGTGGAGCGGCGCTGGGCCGGGACGCAAGCGACCATCATGCCGAGCGTCGCTGTGGATGTGCGCAAGGGTGTCGACACGGCAGCCGCCAATGGCTGGCCGATATACCATCTGCACGCGTTGTCAGACGCGGCCAGCCTTGTCAGCGAAAGCCGGATTGTCAAAGACTAGCCAGTCCATCCTGTAAGTAGGGGCAGAAGCCCGGAAGAGGGGCAGAAGCCCGGGCGGATCTGAGATGTCGATTTATGGGAGCGCCGCCTGGCCTTGGCTGCGGCGCTGAGTTGTGTGCTTCGAGACGCCCCTTCGGGGCGCTTCAGCATGAGGAGAGGCCTTTGATGGCATTAAGATCGGTCCTCATGCTGAGGAGCGCTCGACAGAGCGCGTCTCGAAGCACGCAGGCCCTTTGTCCAGCGCTCCAAGCCTCTTCCAGTCCCTATCGCAGACTGTCGCTATCCTCTCTACGGGGCTTCTGCCCCGCTTAGCCTCAGTAGTGGTAGCTGGTCGAGACCGGGCGCGCCTCGCTCGGCGCGGCTGGCTTTCGCTTGATGGCGCGTGGATGAAACGGCAGCTCGTGCTCGCGCATGAAGGCGCGGACATCGTCCTTGCTCCAGCGCACCAAGGGATCGATGCGGATGAGCCGCCCGTCGACGTCCACCCGCCGCCGGATCTCCGGCGGCCGCGGCACGTGGAAGACCGCCGAGATCCAGCAGTCGTAGGGCGCGAGCGTCTCGTTGAGATGGACGATCTCGAAGACCCGGCCCGCGCCGTCCTGGCATTCGGCCCACATCTTTTCGTAGTGATCCTGATCGTTCGGCGTCACCTCGGCCTCGCCGCCCTTCGACACGGAGACGTTGGTGAGGCCGAGCCGCTTCACGATGCGCTCCCGGTACGCCAG
>JAKSDN010001432.1 GCA_022360075.1 Kiloniellales bacterium
GACGTCGGTCAGCGGCCGCGCGGCATCATCCTGAGCAACGACGGCAAGCTGCTCTACATCTGCGCCAGCGACGACAACCACGTCGAGGTCATGGACACCGAGACGCTCCAAATCGTGCGCACGCTGCCGAGCGGACCGGACCCGGAGCTCTTCGTCCTGCATCCGAGCGGCAATCCCCTCTACGTCGCCAACGAGGACGACAACCTGGTGACCGTGGTCGATGTCGAGAAGGGCAACGTGCTGGCCGAGGTGCCGGTCGGCGTGGAGCCGGAGGGCATGGGCGTGAGCCCGGACGGCAAGGTGATCGTCAACACCTCCGAAACCACCAACATGGCGCACTTCATCGACACCGAGACCTACGAGATCGTCGCCAACGTGCTGGTCGACAGCCGCCCGCGCTTCGCCGAGTTCACCAAGGACGGCAAGCACGTCTGGGTGACCTCGGAGATCGGCGGTACGGTGAGCGTGATCGACACGCAGAGCCGCGAGATCGTCCACAAGGTGACCTTCGAGATCCCCGGCGTGCGGCCGGAGGCGATCCAGCCGGTCGGCGCGCGGGTGACCAGCGACGGCAAGCTCGCCTTCATCGCCCTGGGTCCCTCCAACCGGGTCGCCGTGGTCGATGCCCAGAGCTTCGAGGTGCTCGAGTATCTGCTGGTCGGGCAGCGAGTCTGGCAGCTCGCCTTCGACCCAGAGGAGAAGATTCTTGTCAGCACGAACGGCGTGTCCAACGACGTCTCCATCATCGACGTCGAGGACCTGAAAGTCGTCAAGTCCGTCCCGGTGGGTCGCTTTCCCTGGGGCGTTGCGATCAAGGGCTGATCGGAAGCCCTGCCCCCTTCCGCACCTGTCACCCTAACCACGAACATCTCGAACGAACAAGGAGGCATCATGACTTTGAGAAACGCCATCTTCGCCCTGGCCCTGGCTCTTGCACTCTCGCCGCTGCTCTCCGGCGAGGCCAAGGCGCAAGCCGGCCTGCTGACCGGCGGCGCGGACAGGCTCGACCCGATCACGCTCTCCTCCGGCCAGCCGCTGACCAACGGGCCCTATCAGCTCGAAGCCGGCAAGTACTACAAGCTCGACATCAACGCCGACGGCTCGGCGGAGCTGGCCCTTTCCGGCGCGGACTTCTTCCGCAACGTCTGGGTCAACGAGGTGGTCATCAACGACATCGAGGTGCGGCCGCTCGGCGTCGACAGCCTCGAGTTCGACGACGAGGGCACGGCCACGATCTCCTTCGTGACCATCCGTCCGGGCACCTTCACGCTGCGCATACCCGGCACGACCGCGGAATCACAAAGCGCGGTCTTCGTCGTCAAATAGACGCCGCGAGAGCGCTGTCGCGACCGGCGAAGGGGGCTCTCTCGGGGAGTCCCCTTCTCACTTTTCACCGTCGAAGATTCGGCCGCGGACGGCTAGGTTACCGGCCGGGAAGATGGGAGAGCCGAGGCCCATGGCGGCGAGCGAAGCCCTAACTGCGGACATGATCGAGGCAGAAACCCCTGCCTTGTCGGTCAAGCAGGTCAGTCATAGCTTCGGGCCGCGCAAGGCGCTCGACGAGGTGGGCTTCTCGATCCAACCCGGTCAATTTACCGCCCTCCTGGGTCAGAACGGCGCGGGCAAGACGACCCTGTTCTCGCTGATCACGCGGCTCTACAACAACCGCAGCGGCGCGATCCGCGTCTTCGGCTACGACGTGCGCAGCCAATCATCCGAAGCCCTGGCGCGCATCGGCACGGTGTTCCAGCAACGCACCCTCGACCTCGATCTCACCGTCGCCCAGAACCTC
>JAKSDN010000479.1 GCA_022360075.1 Kiloniellales bacterium
CGGCTGCCGACACCGGGCAGAGCTAACGGGTCGACGGCACCTGGCTACAAGCCACTGTGTTCATCGAACCTCGGCAAAGCTCGCTTCTGCATCGACAACGGGCCTCGAGGGCGTGGCGTCTCTCGGCGGGTCACCTTGGCCCATTCCTGTGATCCAGGATTTTGCGCTTGCCCAGTCTGGGGTAAGCCGCATCTCGTCCACATCTAACGTTCTCGCGCGCTCGAGACCGCCGCTATTTCGGCGCATCTCAGTCCACCAGCTCCAGGACGACGTGCTGACGCGGCGCATGCGGAGCGTGCAGCACCCTTACCGGCAGCCGGCCCTCGACAATCGCGCAGGCGCGACGATAGGCCTCGCCGTCCACCGTCTGGCTCAGTCGCACGGTGCCGCCCTCGGCCGGGTAGCTCAGCTCGATCCAGCCGCGGGCTTCGTTTTGGGGATCGTCTTGCCAAACCCGCTCGATGACGCCCGGCGCCGGCACGCCGTGGGTCAGCAGCGCCAAACGGTGCCCGCGCCATCGGCGGTAGCGCCAGAACCCGAAGAGGGGCGGCACGAAGAAGGCGACGCTCCACCACACCTCCCACAGGCCGCCGGGGACGAAGAAGCCGTCCTTCACCCGCGCCACGGCGGGATTGGACGGAAGGAACTCGACCTCGATCTCGGTCCCGGGCGCGAGGTGGCCGAGGAAGAGGCTCGCGGCCTCGTATTCGCGCGCCCGGCCGTCGTCGAAGCGGAAGCGGACTCGAAACACGAGGCTCTTGCGCAGAACGACATCGTCACCGACCGTTCGATTGGCGTAGACGGAGCCGAGCACGACGCCCTTCCCGGTCGCAGCGCCGAGGTCGAGGCGAATGTCGTCCGTAATCGGCCAAGGGAAGAAGGCGACCGCAAAGACTGTGCAGGTGATCGCGACGACGGCGAGGCTCACCTGCCAGCGGCGCTCGCCGCGGAGCGCGCGGGCGCGGAGGCTGCGCGGAACCACCCGCGGGGGCTCTTGCCGCAAGAGCGCGTCCCATTCCCGGGATCCCGTCGCGGGTCGTCGATCCGAGGCCGTCGAGCCGCCGAGCATCGTTTGCGCTCCCCACAAGCCGCGCACTGATTCAGATCCAACGCGGCGCTCAGCATAGCACCCCGGCGGGCAATGCTCATTCTTAGTACCTGACCCAAGCGCCACTCTAGTGGTTCAATTCCGACACTTGAGTCCGATGAAATTGGATCAAGTGTCGACCAGAATTGAACCCAAACAAAAAGTTACCTAGTGGAGCGGCCCGACATTCCGGGATCGGAATGTCGGAGTCGTACCACTAGA
>JAKSDN010000457.1 GCA_022360075.1 Kiloniellales bacterium
CTTCACCGTCGTGGTGCCGGTGTTGCGGCCGGCGATCGTCGCGGCGCTGGTGATGGTCTTCGTGTTCTCCCTCGGCGCCTACCTACTGCCGCAGCTCCTCGGCAAGCCGCAGCACTGGACGCTCTCGGTTCTGATCACGGACCAGGCGATCTATCAGTCGAACCTGCCCTTCGCCGCGGCCATGGCGGTTTTCCTGCTGGCGGTCAGCCTGCCCCTGGTCGGGCTGACCCAGTGGCTCGGCCGCAAGGGGAGGCCGGCGGCATGAACGTGGCTTTCCAGCGGCTCTATCTCTTCTTCGTCGTCGCCTTCCTCTCGGCGCCCCTGATCGTCGTGGTCGGGGTTTCGCTCAACGCCAAGAAGCGGCTGCTCTTCCCGCCGGACGGCCTGTCGCTGCGCTGGTACGGCGATCTCCTGGCCGAGCAGGACTGGCTGAATGCGCTCGGCAACTCCCTGGTCATCGCCTTGACATCGGCCCTGCTCGCGCTCTCGATCGCCTTGCCGCTCGCCTACTTCCTCTGGCGCTTTCGGGTTCGCTATGCGCGGGCGCTTTTCGCGCTTGGCGTCGCCCCCTTCCTGCTGCCGCCGGTGATCACGGCGCTCGGCTTTCTGATCTTCTGGGCAACGCTCGGGTTCTACGGGCAGATGACGGCGGTGGTGATCTCGCACGGCATCTTCTTCGTGACGCTGCCGCTGGTCACCCTGTCGCTCGGTTTCGAGTCGATCGAGGCCGAGCTGATCGAGGCGGCCGAGACTCTGGGCGCGGACCGCCGCCGCGTCTTCCTCAGCGTGATCCTGCCGCTGATCGGGCCCTATCTCGTCTCCGGCTACGCCTTCGCCTTCGTGCTGAGCCTGAACGAGTACATCGTCGCCTACATGGTGGCGGGCTTCACCGTGGAGACCCTGCCGATCAAGATCTTCAACAGCCTGCGCTACGGCTACACGCCCGTAATGGCGGTCGTGGCCGTGCTCTTCGCGGCCCTGGCCGCACTGGTCTTCGGCCTGGTCGGCCGCTTCGGCAACCTGCCCAGGCTACTGGGCGCCCTGGGGCCCGAGGATCGCTAGCGCGAGGTCCGCCGGAAAGCGGCTCGCGCGCGTTAACTGTCAGGATCCTTTACAATCACAGAAAGTCGGCCGCCGTCGCCAGCTTTCGCGCCGTTTTTCAGCCGCTCCGGCCCCCGTGGCAGGGCCCATGGCGTCGGTAGATTTGACACAACCAAGGTTTGTTTTGTTAACCATACCTATAACTCTTTGATGGGGGCTAAACATTTCTGACCCATGAAACTGGCGTGAATCTTGCTTAAGATTTTACCAAAACGAGAAGCCGTGCAGCGCTGTCGCTCGATCAGGGGCGAGGTAGGCCGGGAGATGTTATGAGGCGAATTCTGAAGTCCATCGCTCTTGCGGTGACCGTGGCCCTCGCCGGATTCGCGAGCCAATCGAATGCCGCGCCGGTGATTTCGGTCGATCTGGACCTCGGGACGGCGGGAATCCAGTCCACCCGCACAGTCGGGCTCGGAACGACCTTCACGGTCGGCGTGTTGCTCTCGGACGATGGCGTAGGCGCTCCGACCCCGGTCGGTTTCGATACGGTGGTCTTGGAGACGCTGTTCAACGATTCGGGCGCCGTTCTCGCTCTGGGCCCCACTGGGCCGGTCGCGGGCGCTTTGGCCGGCCTCACCGGGACTTCCTTCGATTTCTTCGGCGGGTTCGTGCCGGTCGCGCCAGGTGGGTCTCTCGGCGTCGGTCTTTCGTTCGCCGGAGCGTTTCCAGCCTTCGCCTCCGGCAGCGGCGTCACCGGAATGTTGGGTGTGCCCACTTACTCGGTTGGACCAGGGCCAGCGGTAAGTATCTTTACTATCGACTTCACCGCGGTTGCCAAGGGGACAAGCTCGGTATTGGCCTTGGGCTCGCCGCCTGGCAGTCCGGAGCTCGCCCTTACTGGCGCTCCGATCTTCGCGACGACAGTGGCGGGCGTGGTGACGGTGGTGCCGGAGCCCGGCACGCTGCTGCTGCTCGGCAGCGGCCTTGCGGGACTGTTGTTGGCCGGCCGACGGACGCGCCGCAGGAAGCACGAGAGCGTCTGATCGTTGGGTTGAGTGTGCCGGGGGAGGCGCTAAACCCGCTGGCAAGTCCTGGGCTGAATGCTCAGGAAAGGGCCCGGTCTTCTCGGAAGGCCGGGCCTGGTTTTTCTGAGTACCGGCACAGGACTGCTCGGCTACGATGACGGCTTCGGCCGGATGGAGACTGTGGCCATGAGTGCGAATACGACACGGAAGACCCGTACGCGACCGATCGTCGTCGCCTTGCTGCTGGCCGCTTTCATCGCCTTGCCGTTCGGCCGCGCTCTCGCCGTCGCCGCCTCCGAGAAACAGCCCGCCTTGATCGAGATGTTCCCCGGCATGATCGACCTCACGCTGGAGGAAGGTCGCGTGGAGGGCAGGCTGCGCGACGCGCCACTCGATCTGGTGCTGCTCGCGCTCGGCAACGCGGCCGGCTTCAAGGTGGTGATCGAAGAGCCGCTCGGCGTGAAGATCAACCGCCGCTTCCGCGGTCAGCCGGTGGCGCGGGTCGTGCGGCAACTGCTTGGTAACCGACCGGCCGTCGTGCTCTATGCCCCCGCCGCCGAGGGAACGGCGGCGCGCGAACTCGCCGAGGTCCGGCTCTATCCCAAAGGAGAAGGCCGAACAGGGGCGCAGACCACGACCGCATCGGGAAGCGCGGTTTCCACCGCCTCGGATCGTGGTTCCGGCCGGGCCACGGCGGCTCGGACGCGTCGCGGCGACACCGGTTCGGCGCAGCAATCGATCGCGGCGAGGGTCCCGCGCTACACAGTGGCCGGCGATCTGCCGACGCGCGTCGCCAACGACCTGGCGCGCCCCGACCAGGCCTCGCGCCTGCGCGCGCTGCGCAGGCTCGCCCGCATGCCGGACGCACAGGCCACGGCGGCCTTGGTCCAGGTGCTCACCTTGGACCCGGATCCCGAGGTCCGGCGCACGGCGGCGCAGGCCCTGGGCGCGCGCGAGGAGGCGTCGGCGGCACAAGCCTTGGCGGCGGCGCGGAATGACGAGGCCCGCGTGGTTCGCTTCGAGGTGCTGCGGATGATGGGCCAGCGCCGCGACGACCGGGCCGTCGAATGGCTCGGCCGTGTTCTCGCCGGCGACCCCGATCCGAGCCTGCGGCTGGTCGCCGCGCGCAGCCTCGGCGTGATCAAGGGCGAGGCGGCAAGACGAGCGCTCGAGGCCGGCAGCAGCGATCCCCACGCCGCGGTGCGCAACGCCGTCGGCGCGAGCCTGGCCCGGTTGAGCGGGGAGGCAGCGCGGGAGTAGCGGTGCTACGCCCCCCTCACCGCAAGGAGATCTGGCCGCGGATCTCGCCCCTGGGGAACTTGCTGGTCATCACGGTGACGTAGGCCAGGCCGGCGTCGATGGCTTGGATGACCTTGCTCAGCTCGCCCTCGGCGATGCCCTGGTTCGGGACGTCGATGACGTTGAACCACTCGATCGTGCCGCTCAGGGTGTAGGGGCCCTTCGGGCAGACCGGCGTGCCGGCCGGGGCGTTGTTGAGGTTCGTGCAGAGCACCACGCCGACGCCGCCGTTGACGCCGGGTTGGCCGATCCGCAGGTGGGCCTGCATGATCGTGCTGCGCAGTTCACTGTAGGAAAGCTCGTAGTGGATGACCTCGAAGTCGCGGTCGATCTCGGCGACGAACTCGCCCTTGGCCGGCGTGAACATGGGCGGCATCATCTGAAAGCCGTCCAAGGGCGCACTCGCCCTGTCGAGCGCCGCCATCACCGGGCTGCAGATTAGGGCTGCTGCCGCCAGGGGACCGGCGAGCCAAGCGGCGGCCCAACGTCTCTTGCTCATGACAGTCGATTCCTTCTCCTGCCGCCGGCCGCGATCCCGGCCGGCAGGCGAGGCGCCCGACGCGCCTCGCCACGCCTTGCCGTCACGATGCTAGAGCCACGCCGTCTCCGTGCTTCGGGCGTAATCCAGCGACATCAAGACATAGCTCAAGTCCGGTCTGGCCTCCCGGTCGCGGCGCAGCGCCAAGCGGGAGAAGCAAAGGCCGTCGTGCCGCGCGTCGCTGAGCGCGGCGGTCTCCGCGTCGCTGGCCAACACCTCGAAGCGCCGCCAGGACGGCAGCGGCCGCGCTTTGGCAGCGCGCCAGGCGATCAGGTAGAGGCCACGCCTGAGCTTCGGCGTCGCGATCTCTTGGCCCAGGCTGAAGCGGGTGAGGAGCTCTCGCCTCTCTGGCTCGGCGCCGGCCGTGGCGGCCTCGGTCATCTCGAAGGCGAGCGTGAGCCCGCGGTCGGCGAGGACCGGCGCCGTAAAGCGCACCCCCGCACCGCCTTCCGGCTGCTCATGGCCAAGATAGGACCAGGCGTGGAATCGCTCCGGATGATGGGGCCCGTAGTCCTTGCCTTGCACCATAGAGATGGAGAAACAAGGCAGCCTGCCGGCCGCCCGGCCATCGTTCGGAAAGAGGCCGTGAATCGTCACCGCCACGCCGTCGCGCGCGAAGCGCCGGTCGCCCGACCAGAGCTCGCCCGCCGGCACCAGGTCGGCCTGCCGCGGCTCGATCTCGTCGAAGGCCTCGAGCCGCTCGCGGCAAGTATCGACGAAGTAGGACTCGGCGCTATGGCTGAGCCGCTCGACGCTCGGCAGGCTCTCGCTGCCGAGCCAATAGCCGATCGAGACCTGATCGCGGGCATCGCTCGCACCGGCGAGACCGGGCCACGCGAGCGGGCCGGCCGCGCTCGCCAAGCTCGGGGCGAGCGTAGCCGTTGCCAGGCCGAGGCCCGGCGCCATGGCCAGCACCTCGCGCCGCCGAATAGCTGGTAGTGCCTTCCTGCTCTGTACCATCTCCTGTTCCTCGTCCAGGGAACCCCGCCCGACGGGCGAAGGGTTCGTTGTCGGAACGGCCTCGGGTGAGACGTCGTTGCCGGCTCTTCGAAGATGGTTCACGGGGAATGCCGCGTGGGATCGAGCGAAGCTCGTCCGGCGGCAGAGCGAGACACAGCGTGATCGTCGGGTTCCGGCTGTTCAGCTTTGGCGACGACCCGCTTGAGCGTCTCACCCAGGGCCTTCAGGAGCTCATCGACGCCGGCAAAGCGCTTGCGATCGACCTGCTCTCCTTCGCAGACATGCTGAACCTCGCCGCGCCACCGGGGATGGGGCGTGGCGATCTCGACCGGTTCTTGGCTGATGCGTACGATGAAGGTATGGGCGTGGCGCCGCCCCCCTGCGGGCAACAGGGATTCGGGCAAAGGCGCCCCGGCCATATCCGACCTCGAACCGCGATCACGCATCCGTTTCCACCTACAAGAAAAGCCGCAACATTTGCGGTCGCGGCGATACCTTGGCGGTGCGGCGCCTCGGATCCGTCTGGCCGGTGTCTGGCGAGCGTCTTGGAGGGAATCGAGCGTCACTTATCGGGCGCTCAGGACGCGGAGAAGGGAACGGATTGCCCTAGCGCCGGGACTTCTTCGCTCCGTCGCGGCGCCCGCTGTGCTCGGCGGGCGTGGCTTGATCGCGCTCGCCGTCTTCGATGTCGCGGATGACCTCTGAGATCCGCTGGTTCGCCGCCTTGAGCTCGCCGATGGCGGTCTTGAGGTCCGGCCGCGCCGCGTCGCGCCGATCGCGGCTGGCGGTCTCCGCGCCCGAGAGCGTGATGTCCTCGGTCTCGATGCGGGCGTAGAGCGAGCGCGTCTCCCACATCGGCTCGACGCCGAGCTCGCGCGCGAGCAGCTCTCGGCAGATCTCGAACTGGCGCAGCGCCGCGGCCCGGTTGCCCTTGGCGTAGTAGCAGCGCATCAGATCGCGATGCACATGCTCGGCCAGCTCGTCACCGTCGAGCAGCCGCTTGCCGTAGGTGATCGCCTCGTCCCACCTGCGGCCGTCCTGGTAGTGCAGCATGAGGCGCTCGAGCGCCCCGAGATAGAGGTCGCGCAGCACCTCACGCGGATAGAGACACCAGTCGTCGTAGAGGCCGAGCAGCAGCTCGCCGCGGTAGAGCGCGACGGCCGATTCCAGGCGTTCGGCGGCCTTGGCCGTGAGCGGCGCCCCGGCGCTGCGCTTGGCGGCGAGGGCTTCCTGCCTGAACACCTCGGCGTCGAGCCAGAAGGCCTCGCGCGTGCGGAAAGTGACCGCCTCGCCGCTGGTCGAGAGAAAGCCATCGGGATCGAGGCCGCCCGCCTTGAAGGCCGAGCGGAGGGTCCAGAGCTCCTGGCGCAGGGTCTTGCGCGGATCGGCCGTAACCTCGGCATCGCCGATCACCTCGGCGAGCAGCTCCCGGGCGTGTGCTCGGTCCGGGTTCAGCATGAGATAGGCGAGCAGGGCCTTGGAGCGGCGCGAAGGCAACGGCTCCAACGCGCGGTCGCCGACTACGAGCTGGAAGCCACCGAGGAAGAACGCCTTGAGCACGACCATATCGACCCCTCTCGACATGGTGCTGGGGGACACCCGAACCGTCGGCGCTGGCTCCGATCGACATTAACGCAATGCAGAACGCCAGCGGCTGCTTCAGCGGAGCTGCGCCGGATGGTTCTTCTTGTATGACGCCTCTCGCGCCGGGCGCCCAGCACGCCCTTCGTGGACGTACCGACGCCATAAGCTATAAGACGATGATTCGCCGCAAGGATGCAAGAGCGTAAAATTCTAGCGGCGCGTGCGCCCGGAGCATCGGCGGCAAGAGTTGCAGGAAATCCAGCTATACTACTTTGTCTGGCCTAGAATAGACAGAAACTGGCGTCTACTATACTTTCAATCTTTAGCCGAAATTTTATTTCTTCCATGAAACCCAAAGCGGAAAAAAGCCATTGAACAGTGTACGAGCCTGTGTGATAATTACCATGCGTTGATGCAGGTAGTGTTAACTTTGTTAACACTTGAAAAAAGGTGCGTCACGCAGGAGGCCAGGACCGGCCGCTGGTTCGAGACATCTCGGGCAGCCTTCGGGCGGGTGATTCTCGTTTTAGTTGCAAGTTCCTGGTCGAGCGAGGCGAAGGAATGGGGGCGTTCCAAAGCGTCTAAGAATGGGGCGCGGGGAGCGTTAAGGGGTGGTGAAATCCGCCCCTGTCACGACCGGGGAGATGAGGTATTTCGGTGATGGTCGAACGCGGATAGAGCCCCGCGTGCCAGCGCGGCGCAGGGGCGCCGCAGCCGAGGACCAATTTGTCCTGACGTGATTCTGACGTCGAAGCCGCGGCCCGTTCCTCGGGCTGCCGGTCCACTGTCTCGCTCAAGCAGGCGTTGAACCGTAGCGACGGGGAGCGAGACATGACGGCCAAGCTGACCACCGCGATTCTCCTGGCAACCTCGATGACCTTGGCGATGCCGCTGACGGCGGCGGCGCAAACCGTTACGGGCACGCTGGCCGACGATCCCGATCCGACCGGCGACGGCAATGCCAGCCCCGGCGAGCAGATCGACTACACCGCCACGCTCAACGCCGCAGGCGGCACGGCGCAGAACGTCATGTACGATCAGATCCTGGACGCTAACACGACCCTGGTGCCGGGCTCGCTCAACACCTCGCCCATCGCGATCGACGATGCCTACCAGGTGATCGCGAATCTGACGCTGTCGATCCCGGCGGGCAACGGCCTGCTCGCCAACGACCGCGACCCCGACAACGCGCCGCCGACTTCCAACGCCGGCCTGAGCGCCACCGCGGAGACCAAGGCGACGAGCCTCGGCGGCTCGGTCACGATCAACGCCGACGGCAGCTTCGACTACGACGCGCCCGTCGGCGGCTTCGCCGGCACCGATACCTTCCAATACACGGTCGGTGACAGCCACGCCGTCAATCCCCTGACCGACACGGCGACGGCCAGCATCTCGGTCGCCGCGACCGTCTGGTACATGGACGACAATCCGGCCGGCACCGCCGACGAAGGCACGATCGGCAATCCCTTCCTCGGCATCGACAGCCTGAACGCCGCGCAGGGCGCGGGCGCGACCGACGTTCAGGCGGGCGACATGATCTTCGTCTTCGAAGGCACCTACAACTCGCCGGGCATCGACCTCCAAAACAACCAGACCCTGATCGGCCAGGGCGCGACGGCCGTGGAGATTCTCTTGAACGGCGCCACGGTGATCGAGCTGCCTGCCGGCACCGCGACCAACCCGAACATCAACAACCTGACCGGCAACGCCATCGACCTGGCGGCGAACAACACGATCCGCAACCTCGACCTCAACCCGCAGGCCGGCAAGGGGCTCAACGGCACCAATGTCGGCAACCTGGTGGTCAGCGGCGTCAACATCGGCGCGACCGGCGGAGCCGCGGTCGATATCGTCGGCGCAACCAGCCTCGATGTCGCCTTGGGCAACGTGGCCTCCACCAACAGCGCGACCCGGGGCATCAACCTCCAGAACATCGCCAGCGCCGGCAGCAGCTTCACGGTCGCGGGCACGACCACGACCTCGGGCTCGACCGGCGACGGCATCAACATCGACCCCAGCGAGGGCACCTATACCTTCACCGGCAAGGTCGATATCGACACCTCGACCGGGCGTGGGCTGGTGCTCGACGACGTCGGCACGGTGGTCATGAACAACGCGGCGAACGAGATCTCGACCCTGGCGGACAAGGCGATCGACGCGAACACGGTCGACAGCCTGTCGGCGACCTTCGCCATGGTCGATGTCGGCTATGTCGCCGGCAGCTCGCCCAACGGCGGTATCTCTTTGCAGAGCGTCACCGGGACGACCACCATCGCGAACGCGACGGTCAGCGTCACCGGCGGCAACGGCTTCTTCGCCAACAGCGGCGGCACGGTCAATGTCCTGGACGGCACGATCGACGCCACCGGCACGCCGGCGCTCAGCTTCACCGGCACGACGATCGGCGGCAATGGCCTGACCTTCGAGAGCATCTCGGCCGACGGCGGCACCAACGGCATCCTGCTCAACAATACCGGGGCCCTGGGCGGTCTGACGGTGACCGGCGACGGCAGCAATGCGCGCAACGGCTCCGGCGGCACCATCCAGAACACGACCGGCTCCGGGATCGATCTCGACAACACCCAGGACTTCTCGATCTCCTCGATGGACATCGACGACACGGGCCTGGGCGCGGGC
>JAKSDN010000869.1 GCA_022360075.1 Kiloniellales bacterium
GCTTGCGCCGCCAGCACGGCATCGGCGTCCGTCTCGAGGGGCGCCGAGCAGCGCACCTCCACGCCGTCGCTCTCGATGCTCTCGGCCCCGCGTACGACGGCGTCGCGCAGCCGCGCCGTGTTCGGCGAGGGCGCGTGGGCCACGATCAGCAGACGCTTGCCCATCGGGGCTGGGCGGTTCGCCCCGCTCGGTCCGGCGCTAGTGCCGCGTTTCGCGCAGTACCCGCAGCTTCGACTCGAAGTCCTCGCGGTTGACGTAGCAGCCCGCCATGCGCCGCTTGCCCTGGTAGGCGGCACGGGCGTGCATGACCCGCCAGTTGTCGATCAGCAGGACCTCGTCACGCTGCAAAAGATGCTTGAGCTGCAAAGAGGGATCGTTGGCCAAGGTCTCGAAGGCGCGCAGCGCGTCGTAGAAAGCCTCCATTTGGCCGTTCATCAGACGCAAGGGTGCCCGGTCGTAGTTGTTGAAGGTGACCTGAAGCAGCGCGCCCGCCTGGTTCAGGCGAAAGATCGGCCGGCTCGCCTCCAGATGAACGCCCGGCTCGATGTACTGGCCAGTCACCTCGACCGAGGCCAGCACCCGAAAGGCCTCGGGCTGTTCGCGGCGCAGACGCTCGGCGATCTGGAAGCCGTCGACCAGGATGCTCTCGCCGCCCTGGCCCTCGTACTCCAGGCAGTGGAAGATCTGCAGGCCCGGCGCATCGAGGCTGTAGGTGCCGTCGGTATGGGGCCGCAGGGCCTGGGTCGAGTAGGCGCTGTCGCTGTGCACCATGGCCTCGGCCGAGAAGCTCCAGAGGCCGCCGAAGATGGTCTCGCGTATGTAGCCGATGCGCTCGACCACGGCGCGGGTGTCCTCGAGCGTCGGCGGCACGTCATGGACGAAGCAGAAGCCGTAGCGCTCGATCGCCTCCAGCCCTTCGCGCAGGGCTTCGTCGTCATCGGCCATGAAACGGGCCATGGGCAGGCGCGGCAGCTCGCGCGCGACCGAGGCGTCCCACAGCCGCCGCTCGATGCCGGCGTCACCTCTCTTCGAGACCCACCCGAGAAGGTCGGCGGCGGCATAGCGGCTTTGGTGGCCGTCGTGGGACCAGGTCACCGTCAAGGCCTCTCCCTCCTCGGCGACGCTGACCTCGCTGGCGGCGATGTCGACCGGCAGGCCGGCCGTGTAAACCTCGCGCTGATGCGTTTGTGCATTGTAGCAGGCGGGGCAAAGGCAGAGCTCGCGCAGCCAAAGCCATGGCAGATCCGAGCGCTGGCCGCTCTCGGCCCAAGCGATCTCACAGCCCCTTTCGGTCGGCCTTACGGTTGCGATCCTTGCCGTCATCGTTGGCTCCATGGCTTCCGATCCCTACCTCATGCGTTGCCTCAATCGCGCCGGCCGATCGGCTGACTTGGCCGGTCCGCGCTCAGGCAGAAAGAACCATGCCGCGAGGCTTCACGGCAAGCCTTGGCGCGTCGCCGCGGCAACGGCGCTCAGGAAAACAGGATCGGCCGGCCGGGCAGGGTGATGCTCTCGATCAAGTCCGCCAGCTCGGCCGGGGCCTGGAGCGCGCCCTCCGGCGCGAAAGGCGGCGCACCCGGCTGCCCTTCGGTCGCGATCAGGCGGGTCTGGAACAACTCTTCGACCAATGCCTTGGGCCCGCTACACACGAGGCCGAAGTCCGTCGCGTGAGCCGTGAGGCCCCGCGCCGCGAACCAGCGCCGGCAGCGCTCGATGTCGCCCGGATCGGGCTTGAACTCGGCCATCGCGCCGATATGCGGCACGTCCCCAGCCCGCGGCGGCTTCAAAAGAACTTCGATCTCAACGTCGGTCATCTCGCCTAGAGAATCGCTTCGATGGCCCGGGCCGCGTTGACCAGGCCGAAGCCCGTCGCCAAGTCGGGCCCCAGACCGGCCGGGTGATAGGCGCTCTGGCCCTGTGCGATATCCCGGGCGGTGAACTGGAGAAGACTGCGGACCTGATCCGGCGTCAGGGATGGATCGGCTTCCTTCAACAGCGCGCAGACGCCGGCCACCATGGGGCAGGCGGCCGAGGTGCCGCTGAAGGCGCCCCAACCGTCCTGCTTCTCAAGACCGGCCGAGTCCTGAACCGGCAGCACGATGTAGTCCGCGGTCGGCCTCATTCCGACCAGACCGCAAATGTCCGGCACTCTCCGGCCGGGAAACCAGTTCGAGACGAAGCTGCTGGCGTAGTCGCTCGCCTCGTAATTCAGATCCTTGTCGACGTGAACGCCGCCGACGGCGATGACCTCGGGCATGTTGGCCGGGAAAGCGAGATGTCCGTTGCCGGCCGAGAAGCAGACCACGATGCCCTGCGCGACGGCATCGAGGATCGCCAGATGCAGCGGCTTCAGCCAGTTGGGCATCTGGGTTTGCGGGAAATCGACGTGGAAGCCCCAGCTATTGGTCAACACCTGCGGGCGCAGCGCGACAGCGGTCTTGAAGGCGAGCGTGGAGTTGCCGGCCTTCACGCCGATAAAGTTGATCCCAGGTGCCGTGGCGAAGAGGTTCGCGCATTCCCCGGTGCCGTGCCCCGAGCTGTCGGAGGCGTGATCGGTGACATCGGGAGCCGTCACGGCCAGGAAGTTGTAGCCCTGCTTCTGGAAGTAGGGGTGGTGATAGAAGCCGCTGTCCGGCATCGCCACGCGGATGCCCTTGCCCGTGATGCCGCGGCGATGGACGCTGCTCGCGTTCATGATCTGGGCGATGTCGCCCGGCACGCGCAGGCGGAACTTGTCCGTCCAGAGCGGCGGCACCGGCCGCTCGCCGGCGAAGTAGACCGGGTCGGCCTGCGTGTAGGCGTTCTCGATGAGCTGATCGAGGCCGTCCGCGGCGGGCAGGGTCCAAGGCGCATCCTCGCTGGCGGCGAGAAAGCGATAGCCCTCCGGCAACAGTTCCGGATCGCGCAGCTCCTGCTCGCTCAGCTTGGTGCCGAACAGCGCCTCGAAGCGGCCGGCCGGACAGGAAGCCGAGATGCTGAAATCGCCGATGTCGCTGATCGTAACGCCGTTGTTCGCCAGCTTGCGTGCGGCCAGGATGCTGCGCTCCCTGTTCGCGCGATAGGCATCCAGATTGCCGATGGCCGGAACGGCCTCTGGCGCGAAGATCGAGCGCTTGTCGCCGTCGTCCGCGCGCGTGACGACCTCGAAGTTGACGACGGTTTCGTCAGCCA
The DNA here is from genome assembly GCA_022360075.1 of Kiloniellales bacterium. Next base: position 3,172 of record JAKSDN010000869.1, read on the forward strand.
TCGTTGCCTCCCATAAATGGATAGAAAATTATACGTACGCCTATCGTTTCAGTTGGTAACGCCGCGCCGGCACGGCAACCCCGATTTACTCCTCAGCGCTGCGCGCCCTTGCCGTAATGGGCCTCGATCCGGGCTTGGACCATCTCGAAGCAAATGGAGATGATCCAATACACGATCGCAGCCGTGATCAGCATCTCGAGATGCTTGAACTCGGCACGGCCTTGCGTGCGTGCAAGGAACATGAGCTCCCAAACGCCCATCACCGAGACCAATGAAGAATCTTTCAGCATGGCGATGAACTGATTGCCGGTCGGCGGCACGATCAGCCGCATGGCCTGGGGGAAGATGATCTTGCGGAAGGTGAGGCCCTTCTTGAGCCCGAGTGCTGCGGCGGCTTCGGCTTGACCTGAGGGCACCCCCTGGATTCCGGCCCGGAAAATTTCGGCCATGTAGGCGCCGTAGCAAAGCGCCAGGGCCGCGATGCCCGAGGGCACGGCATCGACGACGAAGCCGAGCTGGGGCAGACCGAGATAGATCAGATAGACCTGCAGCAGCAGCGGCGTGCCGCGGAAGAAGGAGATGTAGAAGGTCGCTACGCCGTAAGCGGGACCGCTGCGCGAGAGCCTTCCGAGTGCGGCTGCGAGCGCCAGGATGCAGGCAATCAGGATCGCCGCCATTGAGACGTAGATCGTGGTGAAGGCGCCCTGATAGATCAGAAAGCCGAGCCGCGACCAGATGAAGCTGTAGGAGAGATCGAAGGAATAGAAGAACGCGAGGAACAAGAGCAGCAGCACGGCCCAGACGAGAAGGATCTGGACCTTGAAAGCGAACAGCCGAACGCTGGTCACGAAGGCCACGGCGATCGCACCGATCACCGCCCCGATAGCCACACGGGCGAAGAGCCCGGTCTCGCCGGGCACGCCGAGCGCCGGGGCCAGCGCGTGCCCGAGCATGGACTCGCGCAGGTCGGACCAGGCGCAGATCACGGCGACGACGGCGAACAGCAGCACGCGCTGGGCCCAAGGCCTTTCCAAGGAGGTCAGGAGGACGTCGCCTAGGCTGAGGCGACCGGCTGAGATCTCTGACTGCATGGGTCTTGCCTTCCTCGGTGGTCTGGCAAGCTCAAGCGTAACCCATCCCGACGAAGGATCTCACGCCAGAATCCCGAATCCCCTGCCTGCTAGAGCGTTTTCCGTTTAAACAGAATCGGCTCCGGCCCACGCCCCCACCCGACCATCCCTAGGATACTGGCGTTGGGTGGTCGGGTGGGGGCGTGGGCCGGTTCCGTACGATGGGAAAACGCTCTAGCCACGCCGTCGCGCCATTGGACGCCTCGCTTGAGGTCTGCGGGGCCCAAATGTAGACTTGCAGGATAATTGCATAGCCTAACCGTAGATAGTCTTTCTCCTTAATGGACAGACCGGGAACAGGCTCCGCGGCCGGCATGATGGCACTGTCCGGCTTCGGGCGCTTCAGACGCGCCCGCTATCTCCTTGTCGCCCTGAGCATTGGCCTTTGCGTCGCCACCGTCGTCATCGACGTTGTGACGCCGCGCGGCTTCGCGGGCGGGATCTTCCCCTATTTCCTGGTGATCGTGCTCTCGTTCTGGATGCCCTGGCGCCAGGCGCCATTCGCGGTGGCGCTCGCGGCGACGGTCTTCAGCCTGGTCGGCTATCTGCTGTCGACCGGCGGCATCCAGTGGCTGATCATAACCAATCGCGGCATGCTGTCGGTGGCGTTCTGGATCATGGCTTTCCTGATCTATCGCCTGAAGCTCTCCGAGGAGAAGCTCTTTCGACAGCAACACGGCCTCGAAGAGCGGGTCGCCGATCGCACGGCGGAGCTGGCAGCCCGCAACGAGCAACTGCGTGCGGAGATCGAAGAGCGCGAGAACACCGAGGCGGCGCTGCGCCTGCGCGAGCGCGCCATCGAGGCGAGCGAGAGCGGCATCCTGATCTGCGACGCCCGGCAGGAGGACCTGCCGATCATCTATGCCAATCCCGCGATCCAGCGCATGTTCGGCTATTCCTTAGCCGAGATCCTCGGCCGCAATCCGCGCTTCATGCAAGGCAGCGACAGGGAGCAAGTGGGTCTCGACAAGATCCGCGAGGCCCTGCGCGAGCGGCAGCCGGTCCACACGATCCTTTGGAACGCCCGCAAGGACGGCTCCCGGTTCCAAACCGAGATCCGCATCGCGCCGGTGCGCGATGAGCGCGGCACGGTCACGCATTTCGTCGGCCTTTGCGACGACGTGACCGAGGTCAAGCGCCAGGAGAGAGCGCTCCGGCACAGCGAGGCGCGTCTGGGTCTCATTCTCGATGCCGTGACCGAGGGTCACTGGGAATGGAACATCGAGGGCGAGAAGGAGGTCTGGTCCGACGGCACCTTCCGGGTCTTCGGCTACAAGCCCGGGTCGGTCGAGCCGGGAAGGAAGCTGCTTCGGCAAATCCTCCATCCCGACGACCAGACCCGGGTGCGCGCGGCGATCAAGGCCCATCTGGAGAGGAACGAGCCTTACCGGCTCGAGATCCGGGCCAAACGGGCGGACGGCAAGTGCGTCTGGGTCGAGACGGCGGGCCAGGCGATCCGCGATGAGTCCGGCAGGCCGCTGCGCATGATCGGCGCCCTGAGGGATATCACGGAACGCAAGCTCGCCGAGGTGCGGCTCAAGGACGCGATCGAGAGCCTCACGGAAGGCTTCGCGCTGTTCGATGCCGAGGATCGTCTCGTTCTATGGAACAGCCGCTATCACGAGATCTACGGCATGGGACCGGAGCTCGCGTCGGTCGGCGCTTCCTTCGAAACGCAGATCCGCGAGAGCGCCGAGCGCGGCGTGATCGAAGAAGCGATCGGCCGGGAGGAGGAATGGGTCGAAGAGCGGGTTGCCACCCATCGCGACCCCAAGGCGCCGTTGATCCAACGCTTGGCCGACGGTCGCGTCCTTCAGATCAGCGAGCGCCGGACCAGCACCGGCGACGTGGTCGGCGTCTGGACCGACATCACCGAGCTGATCCGCCGCGAGGAGCAGCTCAGGCGGGCGCAGAGGATGGAGTCGATCGGCCAGCTCACCGGCGGCATCGCCCACGACTTCAACAACCTGCTTATGGTCCTCACCGGCAACCTCGAAGCCTTGGAGGATCGTGTCGGAGCGGAGGAGGCGGCGCGGCGCAACCTCGGACAGGCCCGCAAGGCCGTCACCATGGGCACGCAGCTCACCCAGAGGCTACTCGCCTTCTCCGGGCGGCAGCCGCTCAAGCCTGCGCTGATCGATCTCAACAGCATCGTCCTGAGCATGGAGGACCTGCTGCAGCGGAGCCTGGGCGAGACCATCGCCGTCACCAAGAAGCTGTCCGCGGAGCCCGTAACGACGATCGCCGACCCGGGGCAGGTCGAAGACAGCCTGCTCAACTTGGCGGTCAACGCGCGCGACGCCATGCCCGATGGCGGCACGTTGACGATCCAGACCGGCACGATCGACGTCACGGCGCCGGCCAGCCTGAAATCCCCGGCTCTCGCTCCCGGCATCTACGTCTACCTGCGGGTCAGCGACACCGGGACCGGGATGCCGGAAGACATCCTCGAAAACGCCGTCGAGCCCTTCTTCACGACCAAGGAGAAAGGCACCGGAAGCGGCCTCGGCCTCAGCATGGTCTTCGGCTTCGCCAGCGAGTCGGGCGGACACCTGGACCTGGCGAGCCAGTCCGGCAAAGGCTCGACGATCACGCTCTATCTGCCGCATCGTGGCGGCAATGTCGCGGCGGAGCCGCCCAGCGGTCCGGCGAAGTTGCCGCGCTCGAGCGCTCACGAGCTCATCCTCGTCGTGGAGGACGACGAGGATGTGCGCAGCGTGACCCTCGAGCACCTGGTGAGCCTGGGCTACCGCGTTCTGGAGGCGGAGGATGGCCCGTCGGCCCTGGCGTTGCTGAAGACGACCTCCGAGGTCGATCTGCTCTTCACCGACATCGTCATGCCCGGCGGTCTCAACGGCTGGCAGCTCGCGGCCGCCGTGCGCAAGGCCTATCCCGAGATCAAGATCGTCATGACCTCGGGATACCCCGAGGACCCGTCGAAGCGATCGGAGAGCGAGAGGGCCTACACCGACGACCTGCCGATCCTGCAGAAACCCTTCAGCCTGAGCGTGCTGGCGCGGCAGATCCGCGCGTCCCTCGACGGCGACGGCGCTGGGCCGGCGGGCGCCTGAGCGGCGCGCCCGCCGGCCCGGCCGGTCTCTTAGTTGGCCGTGGAGTAGTCCACGCCGTACCACTTTTCCGACAGCGTCTTGAGCGTGCCGTCGTCGCGCATGGCCTGGACGATCTCGGCGATCTTGGCGCCGAACTCCGGATCGCCCTTGTCGATCGCGACCGCCAGCGGCTCGTAAAACACCGGGTCGCCCACGAGCTTGAAGGGATAGCCGTTCTTCGTCGCCTCCATGATCGTCGGCTGGGCCGAAAGCACGGCATCCAGGCGCTTGCCGTCGCCGATGCGCAGATCGTCGAAGGCGTTGGTGTCGGTCTCGTAGGTGCGCATCTCGCCGGCCTCGACCAGGTACTCGAAGGGCGGCGCGCCCTCGGCGTCGATCACCAGGTTGCGGTCGAGGTAGGCCTCGTAGGTGCAGCCGCCGCACACGCCGATCTTCTTGCCGTTCAGGCCGTCGATCGAGGTGACGTCGCTGTCCTTATGCACGGCGAAGGCCGCCGGCGTGAAGTAGTAGACGGCCGGGAAGTCGAGCACCTTGGCGCGTGCCTCGGTCGGCGTCATGGAGCCGACCGAGACGTCCCAGCGGCCGCCCCAATTGCCGGCCGTGATGACCTCCCAGGCCGGGGTGACGATCTCCAGCTCGGCGCCGAGCCGCTTGGCGATCTCTTTCGCCACATCGACGTCGAAGCCGTCCATTTCGTTGCTCTCGTTCATGAAGGACTGCGGCGGATAGGCCGCGTCCGACGACAGCACAAGGCGCTTCTGGGACATGACCCGGTCGAGCACCTCGCCGGCCACGGCCGAGCCTGAGATCGCCGCTGCCGCCATGTAGACGATGATAATGGGCAAAAGCCGCATCGCGTTCACACTCCCTGTGTTCTCCCTGCGGCCGACCGGACCCGGCCGGCTCGATAGATCAAGAACGGTAGGCCAAGATGGGAAGTCGCGCAATGCGGGCGGGGGGCTCGCGCGGAGCACCGAACAAGGAGAACGCCCTCGAGAAGAAACCCGAGCCTCAGGTATCCCTACGCTCCGCCGCCTTGACCTCCTGCCAGGCGTCTTCCAGCTCCTCGAGCGTCGAGTCCTCGGCGCACCGGCCCGCGGCGGCCAGGCGTTGCTCGACCGCGCGGAAGCGGCGCTCGAACTTGGCGTTGGTGTGGCGCAGCGCGCTTTCCGGATCGACCTTCAGGTGCCGCGCCAGGTTGACCACCACGAAGAGCAGATCGCCGAGCTCGTCCTCGAGCCGCGCGGGGGCGGCGCTACCGTCCATTTCCTCTTTGATCTCAGCGATCTCTTCGTCGATCTTCGCAAAGACCTGCGACGCGCCCGGCCAGTCGAAACGAACCCGCGCGGCGCGCTTCTGCAGCTTCAGCGCCCGGGTCAGCGCCGGCAGGCCGACCGTCACGCCGTCGAGCACGCTGTGGCCCTCTGCCGTTTCGCCTTTGGCCGCCGCCTTAGCCGTGCGCTCGGCCGCCTTGACGTCCTCCCAGGCCAGGGTCTGCGCCTCGGCATCGGCGACGCGCTCGCCGGCGAAGACATGGGGATGGCGGCGCACCATCTTGTCGCTGATCGCCGTGGCCACCTGGTGGAAATCGAAGGCGCCGGCCTCCTCGGCCATGCGCGCGTGGAACACCACCTGGAGCAGCAGGTCGCCCAGCTCGTCCTTGAGCGCGGCCATGTCGTTCTGCTCGATCGCCTCGGCGACCTCGTAGGCCTCCTCGATGGTGTAGGGCGCGATGGTCTTGAAGGTCTGCTCGACGTCCCAGGGGCAGCCGCCGTCGGGATCGCGCAGCCGCGCCATGATCGCGAGCAGGCGCTCGATGCTGGGCGTATCGCCGGGAGCGTTGCTGTCGTCGGGCATGGCTGGCGCGAGCATAGAGCAGGCAAGGCGATTGGCAAGGCGCCCAGGCCGTCGGCGCCGTTTCGCTTCCCAATACTAAGGTCTTAGTATATCGTCGCCATCGAATACGAAAATCTTAGTAGACGAAGCCGAAGCCGACCGGCGGCGGGACCCTGACGCGCGATGTTCAAGCGATCCGACAACAAGGCCTGGCTGCTCGTGCTGCCGGCCCTGTTCATGGTCATGATCAGCGCCGTCATCCCGCTGATGGCGGTGGTGAACTACTCCGTGCAGGACGTGTTCTTCGGCAACCACTTCACCTGGGTCGGCACGAAGTGGTTCGAGCAGGTGCTGAGCTCCGAGGCCTTCTACGCCTCGCTGTTCCGCAGCCTCGGCTTCTCCTTCATCGTCCTGGCCCTGGAAGTGCCGCTCGGCATCATGATCGCGCTGTCCATGCCGGCGAAGGGGCGGCGCGCCTCGCTCTACATCGTCCTGATGTCGATCCCGCTGCTGACGCCCTGGTTCGTGGTCGGCGTCATCTGGCGGGTGCTGGCCGACAGCGACGTCGGCCTGCTGGGATACGCAGTCGGCCGCTTCGGCTTCGTCTACGATATCGAAGACCCCATCATGGCCTGGGTCACCATCGTGCTGATGGACGTCTGGCACTGGACCAGCCTGGTCGCGCTGCTCTGCTATGCCGGCCTGAGGGCGATCCCCGAGGAGTACTACCGCGCGGCGCGCATCGACGGTGCTAGCCGCTGGAAGATCTTCCGCTACATCCAGCTGCCGAAGATGCGCCGCGTCCTGCTGATCGCCGTCCTGCTGCGCTTCATGGACAGCTTCATGATCCACATCGAGCCCTTCATGGTGACGCGCGGCGGCCCCGGCACCTCGACCACCTTCCTGTCGCTCGAGCTGGTCCAGACCGGCCTGGTGCAGTTCGACCTGGGCGAGGCGGGCGCCATGTCGATCATCTACTTCCTGATCATCCTTCTGCTGTCCTGGTCGCTCTACAAGGCCATGCTCGGCCGCGAGTCCACCTGAGCGATGCAGAGCGCGCTGCACATCGGCGGAGCCTCGCGCTGGCGCCTCGGCTGGCTGGTGCCGCCGCTCTACATCTTCCTGCTGCTGCTGCCGATCTACTGGCTCGTCACCATGAGTCTGAAGAAGAACCTGGAGATCACCTCCAGCTTCGCGCTGCTGCCGCAGGAGCCCACGCTGCAGCACTACGCGACCATCTTCGGCGACGCGGCCTGGTACATGGGCTACGTGAACGCGCTGATCTACGTCTGCCTGAACGTGGCGATCTGCGTCCTGGTCGCGCTGCCGGCCGCCTACGCCTTCTCGCGCAACCGCTTCGTCGGCGACAAGCAGCTCTTCTTCTGGCTGCTGGCCGTGCGCATGACCCCGCCGGCCGTCCTGTTGGTGCCGCTGTTCCAGCTCTATTCCGACTTCGGGCTGATCGACACCCACGTCGCCGTCGCGCTCGCCCACTGCCTGTTCAACGTGCCCATCGCCGTGTGGATTTTGGAGGGCTTCATCTCGGCCATCCCGATCGAGGTCGACGAGATGGCGCGCATCGACGGCTATTCGCTGCCGCGCTTCTTCGTGAAGATCCTGATCCCGCTGATCGCGCCGGGCATGGGCGTGACGGCCTTCTTCTGCTTCATGTTCTCCTGGGTCGAGCTGCTGCTCGCCAACGCGCTCACCACGATCGACGCCAAGCCGATCGGCGGCATCATGACCCGCGCCGGCGGGCCCGTGAGCGCCCTCGACCTCGGCCTGCTGGCGGCGGCGAGCGTGCTTGCGATCATCCCCGGCGCGCTGATGATCTACTTCGTGCGCCACCACATCGCGCGGGGCTTTGCGCTGGGGCAGGTGAAGTAGGGGAGGGGGTGCTGCAAAACAGCTGTGCGTCCTTCGAGACGCCCGCTTAGCGGGCTCCTCAGGATGAGGTCAATCGAGGATGGCAGAAAGAAATGTCCTCATCCTGAGGAGCATCCGAAGGATGCGTCTCGAAGGACGCACGGCGGTCATCCAGCAGTTCCTTCTACTAAGGCCTTAGCATACCATGCCGCGATGCGACGGCCCACAGAGGCAGCACCCATGCGGCGAACCCGACACAAACCGAAGCGCCTGCTCACCGAGGTCGAGCTGGAGTTCATGACGATCCTCTGGCGCCTGGGCGAGGCAAGTGTGCGCGACCTTTTGGACGAGTTGGCGCGCGAGCGCCGCCTGGCCTACACCTCGGCGGCGACGATCCTGCGCATCCTGGAGCAGAAGGGCTTCGTCACCAGCCGCAAGCTCGGCCGCACCTATCTCTACGCGCCGAGCCTGGCCAAGGACGAATACCAGTCGCGCTCGCTGCAAGACATCTCCAAGAAGCTGTTCGACGACACGCCGGCCGCGCTGGTCTCGCGGCTGATCGACGACGAGGCCTTGTCGGACGAGGCCCTCGCCGAGATCCGCAAGCTGCTCGACGAGAAGCTCAAGCCGTGAGTGCGTTCGACCTCTACCTCGAAGCGAGCCTCGTCCTCAGCCTGATGTTCGCCGTCTGGTGGGCCGCGAGCCGCGGCCTGCGCCGGCTCGGCCAAGCGCCCGGCTGGCAGACGCAGCGCGCCCTGCTGCGCTTCTCTTTCGTGGCGGCGCTGGCAAGCCCGCTGCTGCTCCGCGCGCTGGCGGCGCTGTGGCCGGGCTGGGCCTCGAGCAGCCTGGGCGAGTTGCCGAGCCTGGCGGGCGCCGTCATCGCCCTCTACTTCCATGGCCACCTGGACATCGAGCCC
>JAKSDN010000553.1 GCA_022360075.1 Kiloniellales bacterium
CCTCCGCCGTTCGACCTGCCGGAGGCGGAGGCGGAACTCGTCGCCGGCTACAATGTCGAGTATTCCGCGATGACCTTCGGGATGTTCTTCCTGGGCGAATACGCGAACATGATCCTGATGTCGGCGATGACGTCGATCCTGTTCCTGGGCGGCTGGATGGCGCCGTTCGACGTCGCGCCCTTCACCTGGATTCCGGGCCCGATCTGGTTCGCCGGCAAGATCGCTTTCTGCCTGTTCGTGTTCTTGTGGGTGCGGGCGACGTTCCCGCGCTATCGCTACGATCAGTTGATGCGGCTTGGCTGGAAGGTCTTCCTGCCGTTCTCGCTGCTTTGGGTGGTCGTCGTCGCCGGCTGGCTGTTCGCGCTCGACAAGGTGCCGGGCGCGTGAGTGTAAGGGTAGGGGACTGAGACATGGCGCTTCTGGAACGCACCGTAAAAGGCCTGCTGCTCGCGGAGCTGGTTCAAGGCATGTCCCTGACCCTGCGCTCGATGTTTCGGCCGAAGCACACGCTGAACTATCCGTACGAGAAAGGCCCTCTGTCACCGCGTTTCCGAGGCGAGCACGCCTTGCGGCGCTACCCGAACGGCGAGGAGCGCTGCATCGCCTGCAAGCTGTGCGAGGCGGTTTGCCCGGCGCAGGCGATCACGATCGAGGCCGAACCGCGCGAGGACGGCAGCCGCAGGACCACGCGCTACGACATAGACATGACGAAATGCATCTATTGCGGGTTCTGCCAGGAGGCCTGCCCGGTGGATGCGATCGTCGAAGGACCGAATTTCGAGTTCGCGACCGAGACCCGCGAGGAACTTTTCTACGACAAGGACAAACTGCTGGCGAACGGCGAGCGCTGGGAAGCGGAGATCGCCGCGAATATTGAACAGGACTTGCCGTATCGGTAAAGAAGGCGCGCATGCCGCCGGGTGGCTGACGCCTGGGGGAGAGCAGTTGGCGGCACGCGTGGAGGGGACTACATGATCGTTCAAGCCTTGGCGTTCTATCTTTTCGCGTTCGTGGCCGTCGCCGCGGGCGTGCTGGTGATCGCTTCGCGCAATCCCGTGCATTCGGTGCTCTTCCTGATCCTCGCCTTCTTCAACGGAGCCGGTCTGTTCGTTCTGATGGGCGCCGAGTTCCTGGCGATGATCCTGGTCATCGTCTATGTCGGTGCCGTCGCTGTGCTGTTCCTCTTCGTCGTCATGATGCTCGACATCAATTTCGTCGAACTGCGCAGCGGCGTGCTGCAATATCTTCCGATCGGCGGTCTCGTCGGATTCATACTGCTGGCCGAGTTGCTGGTCATCGCCGGGGGATGGATCGTGATTCCGCAGGCCGAATCGGTCGCCGCCGCGCCGATCCCGCCGATCGACCAGGTGACCAATACGGAGGCGCTTGGCCGGCTGATCTACACGAAATACATCTACCTGTTCCAGGCGGCCGGCCTGGTGCTGCTGGTCGCAATGGTCGGCGCCATCGTGTTGACCCTGCGCTCGCGCGCCGGCGTGCGCAAACAGAAGATCGCCGATCAGGTCGCGCGCCGGCCGGAAGAGGCGATCGAGGTGGTCAAGGTCACGACGGGGAGCGGGATCTGACATGCTGGAGATCGGTCTCGCCCACTATCTGACCGTCGCCGCGGTCCTGTTCACGCTCGGCCTGTTCGGTATCTTCCTGAACCGTAAGAACGTGATCATCATCCTGATGTCGATCGAGCTCATGCTGCTTGCGGTCAACATCAACCTGGTCGCGTTCTCGACCCATCTCGGCGACCTGATGGGACAGATCTTCGCGATGTTCATCCTCACCGTCGCGGCGGCCGAGGCGGCGATCGGTCTGGCGATCCTCGTGGTCTATTACCGCAACCGCGGTTCGATCGAGGTCGAGGACATCAACGTGATGAAGGGTTAGCCGGCATGGAAGCCGCGGTCGTATTCTTGCCGTTGCTGGGCGCGATCATCGCCGGATTGTTCGGGCGCATGATCGGCGACAAGGCGTCGATGTACATCACCTGCACCCTGCTGGTGCTCTCGGCGCTGATCTCCTACTACCTTTTCTACGCCGTGGCGCTGGGCGGCGATCCCCGCACCGTCGTGCTGTTCGAGTGGGTTACCTCCGGCGAGCTGGAGTTCCTCTGGGCGCTCAAGGTCGACACCTTGACCGCGGTGATGCTGCTGGTGGTCACGACGGTGTCCGCCGTGGTGCATATCTACTCCATCGGCTACATGCACCACGACGATTCGATCCCGCGCTTCTTCGCCTATCTCAGCCTGTTCACCTTCAGCATGCTGATGCTGGTGACGGCGGACAATCTGGTGCAGATGTTTTTCGGCTGGGAAGGCGTCGGGCTGTGCTCCTACTTGCTGATCGGGTTCTGGTACAAGCGCCCTTCTGCGAATGCGGCGGCGATCAAGGCGTTCCTGGTCAATCGGGTGGGCGATATCGGCTTCGCGCTCGGCATTTTCGCGACGTTCGCGCTGTTCGGGACGGTGCAGCTCGACGCGATCTTCGCCGACGCGGCGGGCAAGGCGGATGCGCAGCTCGTCTTCCTCGACATGGAATTCCACGCGCTGACCATCACCTGCCTGCTGTTGTTTATCGGCGCGATGGGCAAATCCGCGCAGATCGGCCTGCACACCTGGTTGCCGGACGCGATGGAGGGTCCGACGCCGGTCTCCGCGTTGATCCATGCGGCGACCATGGTGACCGCGGGCGTCTTCATGGTCGTCCGCCTGTCGCCGCTGTTCGAACAGTCGGAGACGGCGCTCATGGTCGTCACGGTGGTCGGCGCGGCCACGGCGTTCATGGCGGCGACGATCGGGCTGACCCAGTTCGACATCAAGCGCGTCATCGCCTATTCCACCTGCTCCCAGCTCGGCTACATGTTCTTCGCCGCGGGCGTTTCCGCCTATCCGGCGGCGATTTTCCACCTGATGACCCACGCCTTCTTCAAGGCGCTGCTGTTCCTCGGGTCCGGTTCGGTCATCCACGCCATGTCGGATGAGCAGGACATGCGCAAGATGGGCGGGCTATGGAAGATGATCCCGGTCACCTACGCTCTGATGTGGATCGGCAGCCTCGCGCTCGCCGGGATCGGTATTCCGTTCACCCATATCGGGTTCGCAGGCTTCCAATCGAAGGACGCGATCCTCGAATCGGCCTTCGCCGCGCAGACCGGTGTCGGACATTTCGCCTTCTGGCTCGGCATCGCCGCCGCCTTCATGACGGCGTTCTACTCCTGGCGGCTGCTGTTCATGACCTTCCACGGCGAGCCGCGCTGCGACGAGAAGACCCTGGCGCATGTGCACGAATCGCCGCGCGTGATGCTGTGGCCGCTCTATCTTTTGGCCGCCGGCGCGGTCGCGTCCGGCATGCTCGGCTATCACCTCTTCGTCGGCGGCGGTGTCGCCGAGTTCTGGGGCGATTCGGTGTTGATGTTGCCGACGCATACCGCGCTTGCGGATGCGCCTTACGTCCCGGGTTGGGTGAAGGTGCTGCCGTTCGTCATGGCGGTCGGCGGGATCGGACTGGCCTATTACATGTACATGATGCGCACCGACCTGCCGGCGCTCTGGGCGGAGAAGCTGCGGCCGGCCTATCTGATGTCCTTCAACAAGTGGTACTTCGACGAGATCTATGAGCGGCTGTTCGTCCCACCGGCCTTCTATCTCGGCCGCGGCTTCTGGAAGGGCGGTGACGGCGCGCTGATCGACGGGGTCGGGCCGGACGGCATCGCCGCCGCCACATTGCGCTTCGCGCGCCGGGCCAGCGCGCTGCAGAGCGGATACCTGTACCACTACGCGTTCGCCATGCTGATCGGCGTCGTGGTCCTCGTGACCTTCTATTTCTTCATGAAGAGCTGACCCATGACCGATCTTCCCCTTCTCTCGGTCGTGACGTTTTTCCCGCTCGCCGGCGCCATCATCATCATGTTCGTGCGCGGCACCCCGGAAGAGGTGGCGCGAAATTCCCGCTGGGGCGCGTTCTGGGTCTCCCTGTTTACCTTCGCCGCGTCCCTGTTCCTGTGGTTCAATTTCGAGCCGGGCACCGCGGACTTCCAGTTCGTCGAGGAACACGCCTGGCTGCCGGCCTTCGGGATCACCTACCGGCTCGGCGTCGACGGCATCTCGGTCTTCTTCGTCCTGCTCTCCACACTGCTGACGCCGATTTGCATCCTGGCCAGCTGGACCGCGATCCAGGAGCGCGTGAAGGAATACATGATCGCCTTCCTGGTGCTCGAGACCATGATGGTCGGCATGTTCGCCGCGCTCGACTTCGTGGTGTTCTACATCTTTTTCGAGGCGGTGCTGATCCCGATGTTCCTGATCATCGGGGTCTGGGGCGGCCCGCGGCGGGTCTACGCCGCGTTCAAGTTCTTCCTTTACACGTTGCTCGGCTCGGTGCTGATGCTGCTGGCCGTCATTACGATGTATATCGTCGCCGGCACGACGGACATTCCGGATTTGATGCGGTTCAAGTTCGATCCGGACCTGCAGATTTGGCTGTGGCTCGCCTTCTTCGCCTCCTTCGCGGTCAAGGTTCCGATGTGGCCGGTGCACACCTGGCTGCCGGACGCGCATGTCGAGGCGCCGACCGCCGGCTCCGTCATCCTGGCCGGCGTGCTGCTGAAGATGGGCGCCTATGGGTTCCTGCGCTTCTCCGTGCCGATGCTGCCGATCGCCTCGGAGTTCTTCGCGCCGTTCATCTTCACCCTGAGCGTCATTGCGGTGATCTACACCTCGCTCGTGGCGCTGGCCCAGGAGGACATGAAGAAGCTGATCGCCTATTCCTCGGTCGCCCACATGGGATTCGTGACGATCGGCATCTTCACCGCGACCCAACAGGGCATCGAAGGCGCGATGATCCAGATGCTCTCCCACGGCGTCGTTTCGGCCGCGCTCTTCCTCGTGGTCGGCGTCGTCTACGACCGGATCCACACGCGCCTGATCGAGCGCTACGACGGTCTGGTCGCGCGCATGCCGGTCTATGCGCTGTTCTTCATGATCTTCATGCTGGCCTCGGTCGGCCTGCCGGGGACCAGCGGCTTCGTCGGCGAGTTCCTGGTGATCATCGGCGCGTTCCAGGTCAACACCTGGGTCGCGCTGCTGGCGGCCAGCGGCATGGTCCTGGGTGCGGCCTACATGCTCTATCTCTATCGCCGCGTCATCTTCGGCGTGCTGACCAAGGCCGATCTGCGCTCGATCTTCGACCTGTCTTGGCGCGAGAAGGTCGTCTTCGCGCCGCTGATCGCGGTCGTGTTCTGGATGGGGATCTATCCGGCCTCGTTCATCGACATCATGGCGCCCTCGATCGAGAACCTGATCGACAACTACCAGGCCTCGCTGGCCGCCGCCGGCGACGAGACTTTGAGCTGGTCGCTGGCTTCGATCTGGCCGGATCGGTGAGGGAGGGAAGGCCATGATTTCCGCCGATCTTGTCGCGGCCTTGCCCGAGCTCTTCCTGGCCTGTGCCGGGATGGCGCTCTTGATGGTCGGCGTCTATTCGGGCCGGCAGGCGACGCGCCTCGTGCTCGGCTTGTCCGTCGTGACGGTCTTGATCGCCTTGATCTTGCTGCTTTTCACGCCGAGCGAGCGGGTGACGGCCTTCGAGGGTCTCTTCGTCGTCGACGGCTTCGGCAGCTTCATGAAGTTCTTCATCCTGGTTGGGGCCGGCCTCTCGATCGTCATGACGCTGCGCTACATCGAGCGCGAGGAGATGTCGCGCTTCGAGATCCCCGTGCTGATGGTCTTCGCGACCCTCGGCATGCTGATGATGGTCTCGGCGAACGACCTGATCTCGCTCTATCTCGGGCTCGAGTTGCAGAGCCTGTCGCTCTACGTGATCGCTGCCGTGCGGCGCGACAATCTGCGCTCGAGCGAGGCCGGACTGAAGTACTTCGTGCTCGGCGCCCTGTCGTCCGGCATGCTGCTCTACGGCAGCTCCCTGGTCTACGGCTTTGCCGGCACGACGAGCTTCGATGCGCTCGGCGAGGTCTTCACGCAGATCGTCCGGTCGGGCGAAGCGCCCTCGGTGGGTCTGGTCTTCGGCCTCGTTTTCCTGCTTTCCGGCTTGGCCTTCAAGATCTCTGCCGTGCCGTTCCACATGTGGACGCCGGACGTCTACGAGGGCGCGCCGACGCCGGTGACGGCCTTCTTCGCCAATGCGCCGAAGATCGCCGCCATGGCGCTGCTCCTGCGCGTGATGATGGATCCCTTCGGCGACCTGATCGATCAGTGGCGCCAGATCGTCGTGGTGATCGCGATCGCGTCCATGGTGCTGGGGGCTTTCGCGGCGATCAACCAGACCAACATCAAGCGCCTGATGGCCTACAGCTCGATCGGGCATATGGGCTACGCGCTGATCGGTCTCGCAGCCGGCAACGAGGCCGGGATTCGCGGCGTGGCGATCTATCTCGCGATCTATCTGATCATGAACCTCGGCACCTTCGCCGTGATCCTCTGCATGCGCCAGAAGGTGCGCATGGTCGAAGGCATCGAGGACCTCAAGGGCCTGTCTAAGACCCATCCGATGATGGCGCTGGCGCTCGCGATCTTCATGTTCTCCATGGCCGGCATTCCGCCGATGGCGGGCTTCTTCGGCAAGCTCTACATCTTCCTCGCGGCGATCGAGGCGGAGCTCTACACCCTCGCGATCATCGGCGTGCTCGCCAGCGTCGTGGGCGCCTTCTATTACCTGCGCATCGTCAAGCTGATGTACTTCGACGAGCCGTCCGAGGCCTTCGACCGGCCGATCGGCCGCGAGCTGACGCTGATCATGGGCGCGAGCGCGATTATCACCCTGTTGTTCTTCATATTTCCCGGTCCGATTCTCAATGGCGCCGAAGCCGCGGCCGCCGCGCTTCTGGCCGGATGAAGCGCGGCGTGACAGCCGAAACCTCGCCCCCAGATCAGCCCCGCCTGCCGCCGGCCTATCGCCTGGTCGCGCTTGAGCGTGTCGACAGCACGAACGAGGAGGCCAAGCGCCGCGCGCTCGAGGGTGCGGAGGACGGCACGCTGATTTGGGCGCGCGAGCAAACGCAGGCGCGGGGGCGTGGCGGCCGATCCTGGAGCAGCCAGCCCGGCAACCTCTTTCTGTCGCTGATCCTGCGCCCCGAATGCGCGGCCAACGAGGCCGCCCAGCTCGGTTTCGTCGCCGCGCTCGCGACCGCCGACGGCGTCGGCAGCGTCGCGCCGCCGCTGATCGAGGTGCGCTTCAAGTGGCCGAACGATGTGCTGTTCAATGACCGCAAAGGCGTCGGCATTCTCCTCGAGTCGCAGCTCACGCCGGATGGCGGGGTCGATTGGCTGGTGCTCGGCGTCGGCGTCAACGTGCGCAGCTTCCCGCGCGAGCTGGACCCGCCGGCGACTTCGCTGCATTTCGAAGGCGCACCGCCGAGCCTGACCGCGTCGGATTTGCTCG
This sequence comes from Kiloniellales bacterium, assembly GCA_022360075.1. Next base: position 7,408 of record JAKSDN010000553.1, read on the forward strand.
AGGCCTTCGCCCGGCACTTTCTGACCTGGACGAACCGCTGGCTGGAGGACGGCTTCGCGCCGATCCGGCGGGCCTGGCTCGGCCGCGCCAAAGGGGTGGGCGAAGCCATCCGGGTCCGGCTGCCCCAAGAGACCCTGCACGGCGTGTTCCGTGACCTGGATGCCGGCGGCGCTCTCCTGGTGGAGACCGATGACGGCAAGACGCGCAGCATTGCCGCCGGCGACGTTTACTTCGAGCGCTAGGAAAGGGACGTCGTGCTTCTGACCATCGATTCGGGTAATACGAACATCGTCTTTGCCGTCTTCGACGGCGAGGAGAAGCGCGTTCAGTGGCGCGCCTCGACCGATGCGAAGCGCACGGCCGACGAGTATGCCGTGTGGCTCACCCAATTGATGGCGTTGGAGAGGCTGTCGCCGGCCGACATCGACGGCGCGATCATCGCCTCGGTCGTGCCGGCGGTGATGTACAGCCTGACAACGCTCTGCCGACGCTACTTCGAGACCGAGCCCATGGTGGTCGGCGATCCCGGCGTCGATCTCGGCATCGAGATCCGCATCCGCCATCCCGAGCAAGTCGGCGCCGACCGGCTGGTCAATGCGCTCGCGGCCCATAGCCGCTTCGGCGGCCCGCTGATCATGATCGACTTCGGCACCGCCACCACCTTCGACGTCGTGGCCAAGGACGGCGCCTATGAGGGCGGGGTGATCGCGCCGGGCGTGAACGAGTCGCTGGTGGCCTTGTCCAATGCCGCCGCCAAGCTGCCGCGCATCGCCATCGAGAAGCCGCCGCAGCAGGTAATCGGCCAAGGCACGGTCAGCGCCATGCAGTCCGGTGCCTTCTGGGGCTATGTCGGCCTGGTCGAAGGCCTGATCGAGCGCATTCGCGCCGAGTACGGCGAGGCCTTGCCGGTCATCGCGACCGGCGGCTTGGCAGCGCTCTTCGTGCAGGCGACCACCAAGATCGACCACGTCGATCCGGACATCAACCTGCGCGGCCTGGCGCAGATCTACGCGGCCAACAAGGCGGCGCGCGGATGACGCTGGACCCGCAGGAGCTCTATTTCCTGCCGCTCGGCGGGACCGGCGAGATCGGCATGAACCTCAACCTCTATGCCCATCAGGGGCAGTGGCTGATGGTCGATCTCGGCATCACCTTCGCCGACGAGCGCCAGCCCGGTGTCGAGGTGCTGATGCCCGATCCGGCCTACATCGTCGAGCGCCGGGACGCCCTCGCGGGCTTGGTCCTGACCCATGCTCACGAGGACCACATCGGCGCCGTGCCTTATCTCTGGGAGCGTCTGCGCTGCCCGCTCTACGCCACGCCCTTCACCGCCGCCGTGCTGCGCGGCAAGCTCCAGGAAGCCGGCATCGCCGACGAGGCGGAGATCACCGAGGTGCCGATGTCGGGCCGCTTCACCGTCGGCGCCTTCGAGATCGAGCTCCTGACGCTGACCCACTCGATCCCGGAGCCCAACGCCGTCGTGATCCGGACCGGGGCGGGCACCGTGCTGCACACCGGCGACTGGAAGCTCGACCCCGACCCCATGCTCGGCGAGAGCTACGACGAGGCGGCCTTGCGCGCCCTGGCCGGCGAGGACGTGCTGGCCATGATCTGCGATTCGACCAACGCTCTGGTCGATGGCGAGTCGGGCTCGGAAAGCGGCGTTCACGACAGCCTGCTCGAGGTCGTCGGCGAGCTGCAGAACCGCGTGGTCATCACCTGCTTCGCCAGCAACGTGGCGCGCTTGCAGACCGCGATGCGGATCGCCAAGGCGCACAAGCGGCGCGTCGCTTTGGTCGGGCGCGGGATGCATCGGATCTTCCGGGCTGCCTTGGACAGCGGCTATCTGCTCGACCATCCGCCCCTGATCTCGGAGAAGGAGGTCGGCTACCTGCCGCGCGACGAGGTGCTGCTGCTCTGCACCGGGAGCCAAGGCGAGCCACGCGCGGCGCTCTGGCGCATCGCACGCAACGAGCATCCCGATATCGTGCTCGACGCCGGCGACGCCGTCGTCTTCTCCTCGCGTGTGATCCCCGGCAACGAGGTCTCGATCTTCGCGCTCGAGAACCATCTGGTGCAGCAGGGCATCCAGGTACTGGCCGACGACCACTACCACACCCATGTCTCGGGCCACCCGGCGCGCGACGAGCTGACCCGCATGTATCAGTGGGTTCGCCCGCGCATCGCGGTGCCGGTGCACGGCGAGCCACGCCACCTGGTCGAGCATGCCCGCCTCGCCGAGGCCTGCCAGGTGCCGGAGAGCGTC
>JAKSDN010001520.1 GCA_022360075.1 Kiloniellales bacterium
CGACCAGCGGCCGCAAGCCCGCGGCCGAGGAGATGTTGACGATGCTGCCCCCGCCGGCCGAGATCAGGGCCGGCAAGGCAGCCCGGCAGACCAGCATCGGCCCGGTGAGATCGACCGACAGCACATGGTGCCACTCGGCGAGAGTCATGGACTCGAAGGGCGTTTCGAGGTCGACCCCAGCGCTGTTGACCAGGCCGTCGAGCCCGTCGAGCGCCCGCGCCGCCGAATCGACGGCGAAGCCGACCGCGGCCTCGTCGGCCACGTCTGTACAAGCCGAAACAATGGCTTGCGGCGCATTGCTCAGTTCCTCTGTCACCGCGTCGAGGCGCGGGCTGTCGTTGTCGAGCAGCGCCAAGGCCGCCCCTTCCCGCGCGAAGAGCTCGGCCGTCGCCTTGCCGATGCCGGCCCCGGCCCCGGTGATGAGAATGCGACGGCCCTGCAGGCGCATGCCGTCAGCCCGCCGCCTGGCGCGCGAGCGCCGGACGCAGCGCTTCCGCAACGCGATCGCAGCGCGCGAACCAGACGTTCGGCTTTTCGAGGATGTGCTGGATCAGGGATTCGAGCACGGCCAGGCGCGAGCCGCGGCCGATGATCTGCGGGTGCATCGCCAGGGTGAAGGCACGGTCCTCCTCGTAGAGTGTGGCGAACTCGGCCTTCCAGGCCTCCAGCACCGCCGAGGGCGCCTGCAGGGTCCGGCCCGGCAGAGTGATCGAGTATTGGAAGAAGGGCGCGTCGTCGAGCACCCAGTGGAAGGGGAACTCGACCAGGTCGGTAAGCCGCCCGGCCACGCTGTGCAGATAAGGCGAGTCGTCGTCGAAGAAGTTGGAGGAGTAGCTGAAACCGTACTCCAGCAGCAGGTCCATGGTGATCGCGCTGAACTCCGCGGCCGGAGAACGCCAGCCCGCAGGCGGACGGCCGGTGACCCGCTCGATGATCTCGTAGCCCTTGCGCATCTCCTCGCGCTCTTCCGCCTCGGTAAGCGAGACGATCCAGGCGTGCGACCAGGAATGGTGCGCGACCTCGTGACCGGCCTCGAGGATGCGCTCGACCACGGCCGGGCGCTGCTCGATCACCAGGCCGGGCACGAAGAAGGTCACCTCGACCGCGTAACGCGCCAGCATGGCAAGGATGCGGTCGACCCCGACCTTCCAGCCATAGGCGCCCTGGGACATCACGATCGGCCGATCGGCGTTCTTCGGGTCGCGCGCTGTCCACATCAGCTCGGCATCGAGATCGAAGGTCAGCATGACCGGAAATCCGTTCTCCGTCAGCGGCATAGACGCACTCCCTCAGACCTAGACGTAACGGTGAAGGCCGACCCAGCGCTCGGCCAGGAAGAGGATCAGGCCGGTGGCCAGGATCAGCAGCGTGGAGACGGCGGCGATCGAGGGATCGACGCCGTGCTCGACCGCGGTGAAGATCTTCACCGGCAGCGTGGTCTGGCGCACGCTCAGCAGGAAGATCGTCACCGGCACGTTGTCGAAGGACACGATGAAAGAGAACAGGCCGCCCGCCACCAAGCCCGAGCGGATGATCGGCAGCGTCACCAGGCGGAACGCGGTCCAGCCGTCGGCGCCCAGGACGCGCGCGGCTTCCTCGAGCCGCGGGTCGACGCCGACCAGGTTGGCGGTGACCGAG
>JAKSDN010000678.1 GCA_022360075.1 Kiloniellales bacterium
ACTCGTGCCGGACGTGCTCGCGGGCGCCCGGCCCGAAGTCACGCTGATCGAGCCCCTGTCCGGCCTGCCGATCTACCTCAAGGTCGAGCCGCTGGGCATGATCTTCGGCGCCGTGGCCTCCTTCCTTTGGATCGTGAACTCGATCTATTCGATCGGCTACATGCGCGGCCACAACGAGCAAAACCAGACGCGCTTCTACGTTTGCTTCGCGATCGCGCTGGGCAGCACCATCGGCGTGGCCTTTGCCGGCAACATGTTCACGCTCTTCATATTCTACGAGGTGCTGACGCTCTCGACCTATCCGCTGGTCACCCACAAGGGCGATCGCAAGGCCGTCATGGGCGGGCGCACCTATCTCGGCATCCTGCTCTGCACCTCGATCGGGCTGCAGATGCTGGCGGTGATCTGGACCTGGACCGCGACCGGCACGCTCGACTTCACGCCCGGCGGCATCCTGGCCGGCAAGGTCGAAGGACCGGAGGTCGGCATCCTGCTGTTTCTCTACATGTACGGCATCGGCAAGGCCGCGCTGATGCCGGTACACCGCTGGCTGCCCGCCGCCATGGTGGCGCCGACGCCGGTCAGCGCCTTGCTGCATGCCGTGGCCGTGGTCAAGGCGGGCGTCTTCTCGGTGGTCAAGGTGGTCGTCTACATCTTCGGTCTCGATTTCCTGAACACGGCGGAGAACACGAGCTGGCTGCTCTACGTGGCGGCCGCGACGATTCTGATCGGTTCCGTCATCGCCCTGCGTCAGGACAACTTGAAACGACGCCTCGCCTACTCGACCGTGAGCCAGCTCTCATACATCGTGCTTGGCGCCATGCTGGCGACGAGTTGGGGAATCGTCGGCAGCGGCCTGCACCTCGCGATGCACGCCTTCGGCAAGATCACCCTGTTCTTCTGCGCCGGCGCCATCATGGTGGCGAGCCACAAGACCGAGATCAGCCAGATGCGGGGCATCGGCAGAACCATGCCGCTCACCACGTTCGGCTTCCTGATCGGCAGCCTCAGCATCATCGGCCTGCCCCCCTTCGGCGGCATGTGGGGCAAGTGGTTTCTGTTGCTGGGATCGTTCGACGCGGGTCAGTTGGCCATGGTGGCGGTGCTGATCCTCGGAACCATCCTGAACATCATGTACCTGCTGCCGATCCCCTTCCACGGCTTCTTCAGCAAACCCGCCGGGGAGCACCAGGTCGAGGGCATTCGCGAAGCGCCGATACCCTGCCTCATCGCCATTTCGGTGACTTCGCTTGGATGCTTTGCGCTGTTCTTCTTCTCAGACACGGCCTACGAGCTGCTGCTCCAAATCGCAACGCCCTAGGGTGACCGCCATGGACGAGAAAGAGAAAAAGCACATCTTCGACAACCCGCGTAACGTCAAGGCGCTCATCTACGCGGTGTTTTTCCTGTGCGGGGTGCTGCTGGTCCTCGACCTCGTGATCCATCGGCATGTGGATCATGACTTGGAGTCGTGGTTCGGCTTCTACGCCTTCTACGGTTTCATCTGTTGCTTCTTCCTCGTGTTGGCCGCCAAGGAGATGCGAAAGCTGGTGCAGCGCAAAGAAGACTACTACGATGACTAGCGTCGCACCTTTTCTCATCTTTTTCGTCGGTGGCGCGCTCGCGGCGGTGACGAGCGGCCGCCTGCGCCAAGCGGTGCTGCTCGGCGTGCCAGTGGTTGGGGCGGTCAACCTCTACTACCTTCCCGAGGGCACGTCCGGCTTCCTGGCGGTGTTCGACTACACGCTGGTCCTGGTGCGCGTCGACAAGCTCAGCCTCGTTTTCGGCTATGTGTTCCACCTGGCGGCGTTCCTCGGCGCCATCTACGCGCTGCATGTCCGCGACGGCGTCCAGCACGTCGCCAGTACGTTCTACGCCGGCAGCTCGATCGGCGCCCTGTTCTCCGGCGACTTCATCACCCTGTTCGTGTTCTGGGAGCTGACCGCCATCACGTCGGTCTTCCTGATTCTGGCCCGACGCACGGACCGGGCACAGGCGACGGCGATCCGCTATTTCGCGATTCAGATCCTCTCGGGGATGCTGTTGCTGGCCGGCATACTGATCTGGACGTCCCATACCGGATCCATCACCTTCGACTACATCGGGCTCGACGCGCCGGGCGGATGGCTCATCCTCCTCGCCTTCGGCATCAAGTGTGCCTTCCCGCTGCTCCACAACTGGCTGACCGACGCCTATCCGGAAGCGACACCGACGGGCACCATCTTCCTCAGCGCTCTCACGACCAAGTTGGCGGTCTACACGCTGGCGCGCGGATATCCGGGTACGGAGATCCTGGTTTACATCGGCGCCACCATGACGATGTTTCCGATCTTCTACGCGGTCATCGAAAACGACCTGCGGCGCGTGCTGTCCTACAGCCTGATCAACCAGGTCGGCTTCATGGTAACGGGTA
>JAKSDN010000939.1 GCA_022360075.1 Kiloniellales bacterium
GGGCTTGAGCTCCTCGACCGCCTCGCCGCTGGCGATGTGGCGGGCGACCAGCTTGCCGACGCCGGTCATCTTGAAGCCGTGGTTCGAGTCCGCCGTCATGTAGACGTTGGGCAGGATCCAGTCGAAGATCGGCACGTTGTCCGGCGTGAAGGCGCCGATACCGCCGTTGCGCCGCTCCTTGAAGCCAGGGCGGATGCCCTCGAAGCGTTCCATGAACATGCCCATGCAGGCGGTGAAATAGTCGGCGAAGAAGGGGTGCTCGGCCTGATAGAGGTCGTTGGCGTGGCCGTAGGGCTCGACCTCGGCCTCGCCGCCGATCTTGATCGGAATCGCTCCGCCCTGGATGCCCGGCCGCTCCATGCGCTCGGTGCCGTTCTTCCAATAGACGTAGACGTTGTCGTCGAGCTCTTTGCCCGTGGCCGGGTCCGTGACCGGCGTGTTCATCAGCTCGATGTGCAGGATCGGCGGGTTGCGGTTGTCACCGCTGTAGTAGGGGCCGTCGTAGTAGACCTCGCCCTCCTGCAGGCGCCAATAGGTCCACATGTCCTTGTCGGCCACGTGGGAGCCGTCGCGATAGCCGACGTCGAGGCTGCTCGGCTTCTGCAGCATGCGCCAGTGCCGGGGCATCCAGGCGCCGACCGAGAGCACGACGCAGTCGCATTTGACGGTGCCTTGGTTGGTGCGCACGGCGGTCACCTGGCCGTTGGCGATCTCGTAGCCCTCGACCTCGACGCCCGAGCGCATCTGCACGCCGTGGCGCCGGCAAAGCGCCGCCAGCCCCGCGACCGCCTGGGCCGTGCCGGCATAGCCGCTCGGCTTCTCGTGCAGTACCACGTCGATCGCATGATGCTTGAAGTCCGGCCAGATCCGGCTGAGGAAGTCGCGCGCCTCCCGGCCGACATAGACGTCCGAGCTGTAGCCCACGGCGTTCTGGCTCTCGTGGATGCGCTCGTAGTCGGCGGTCTGGTTGGCCTCGCCGCAGGAGATGTAGCCGACCTGCTGGAAGCCGAGCAGCACCGGGTCGTAGTTCCAGACATCCACCGAATGGCGCAGGATCGCGTGCAGCGGCTCGGTCATGTAGAAGTTGCGCACGCAGCCGCAGGCGATCCCGGTCGCACCGGCGCCCGGCTCGGCCTTGTCGACCAGCAGGATATCCGCGCCCGATCCCGTCCCACGCGCCTCCAGCTCCATGGCCAGGTGCCAAGCCGTCGACATGCCGTGCACGCCGGCGCCGATCACCAGGTAGGTCGTCGATTCGGGCAGGGGGCTGGTCATCGCAGTCCTCCGGGAGTGTCATTTGTTCGACCGGACTGCACTACGCCTTTCCGCCGCGGGCCGGTGGCCCGAAAGCGACCTCTCGGGCTGTCCTTGGTCGGATTTGTGTGGTGCCGAGGAGGCGCGCAGCCCAGAGATGTCATCCTCGGACAAGCAACGCAGAGCGTTGCGCCGATCCGAGGATCCATGGATGATCCCGTGCTCGGACCCCACCATGGATCCTCGGGTCTCCGCACCGCTGCGCCCGAGGATGACAAGAGGCTGTGTCGTTCTAAGGCTTCGATTGTTCCATTCCCGTGCCTAGTGCCCTGACCATCCGCAACTGGCCGCCCGCCGGACTCTTCTCCCTGGCACGCCCGCTGCAGGCGAGCGGCCTGAAGCAGACCGACATCGTCGCGCCGGAGGCGGACTGGGACGCCATCGATCCTTTGGAAGCCGATGTGGTCGTGATCCTGGGCGGACCGCAGAGCGTCTATCAGGAGACGGAATACCCGTACCTCGCATCGCAGATCGCCCTCGCCGAACGGCGCCTAGCCGCCGGGCGGGCGACCGTCGGCATCTGCCTCGGTGCCCAGATCCTGGTCCGCGCCCTGGGCGCCCGCGTCTATCAGGGCGAGGCCGAGGAGATCGGCTGGGGGACCATCACCCTGACCGAGGCGGGCCGGACCTCGGCGTTGGCCCCGCTCAGCGAGGACGGCGTCCGGCTCGTCCACTGGCACCGCGACACCTTCGACCTGCCCGAGGGCGCCGCCCGGCTGGCCGAGACTTCCCTCTACGAGAACCAGGCCTTCGCGTTCGGCACGCACGGCCTCGGCCTCCAGTTCCACCCCGAGGCGACGATCGAGGCGGTCGCGTCCTGGACCCAGGACCTGGAGGCAGCGGGCCCGACGGGGCCCTACCGGCGGGTCGATCCGCTGGCCTTGCGCGCGGGCGCCCGGGAGCATGCGGAACGGCTGGAGCCGCGGGCGGTGGCGTTCTTCGAGCGCTGGCTTCAGGGGGCCTTGGGATAAATCGGTTGGGTGGCGCGAGCCCCCGATTCAGCCCAAGAAGGCGCTGCTGGACACCCCGACACTGTCACCCTCGGGCTTGACCCGAGGGTCCATGGGAGAGCCCGGACCCGGACTTCTGCCTCTCTGTGATGCTTCCGTGCCGCATCGTCCATGGATGCTCGGGTCAAGCCCGAGCATGACAGTGTTGAGTGAATGACGACACGCACTTCTCGCCATCCTTGAGGACCCTCTCGTCACCTCGCAACGGCGCCTTCGCACGGTTCGTGCGACCTACTTCCCAAAACGGCTCTTGGCTTCACAACCGCGGTCGTATCGTCTCGTGAGCGGAAGCGGAAACGGCGGCAAGCGGGACTCGCGACGGACGGTCCAGAGTTCGCAGCTGGCCGCAGTTGGTCAGGGGCATGCCTGCGATTGCTTCCACCTGTCGGTCGTACTACACGACCCCGAGGCTCGAACGCTGGTTCCTGCGCATTTTCCGCTGGCCATGGCGCATTCACGGTTCGGGCCGGGCAGACGAGCCGAGATCGACACCAGGGATGAACACCACCGGACACGGAGATTGATATGACGACCGGCGTGTTTGCCATGGTGCTTGGCGCGGCTGTGTTGCATGCGGCCTGGAATGCGTTGGTCAAGGTGAATGCCGATCGGCTCGTCATGATAGCGATCATGATGATGAGCCAGGTTGCCGTCGCCATGCTGGTTGTCCCGTTCGTGGCCTTTCCAACGTCGGAAAGCTGGCCTTACATCTGGGCTTCAACCGCTCTGAACACTGCCTACTGCGTGTTTCTGATCAGTGCCTATCGCTATGGTGATCTGAGCCACGTCTACCCCATTTCCCGGGGTTCCGCGCCGCTGATCGTCGCGGTCATATCCGTTGCGATTGTGGGTGAAACATTGAACCGCCAGGCTGGCCTGTCGGTTGTTGTTATCGCGCTGGGGATCATGAGCCTGACCCTTACGCGTGGCGCGGGCGGCTTCAGGGAACCCAGGGCCATGCTGTATGCCGTGGGCACGGGCGTATTCATAGCCGGATACACAGTCGTAGACGGTTTAGGCGCCCGTCTTGCCGACAGTGCCCATAGCTACACTTTCTGGGTCCACCTCTTTAACGGAATTCCCATAACCCTGTTGGCGCTCTATCTGCGAAGGGGTCAGGTTCTTGTGTCGCTGCGGAAGTCCTGGAAGGTCGGCGTGCTCGGGGGCGTCATATCGCTCTTGGCGTATTGGATTGTCATTTGGGCAATGACGCAGGCGCCCATGGCGTTGGTCTCCGCTGTCCGGGAAACGAGCATGGTGTTCGCCGTGCTCTTTGGCGTCTTCGTCCTCAAGGAGCGCCTCGACCTGGCGCGGCTGGCATCCACGGGCATGACGTTGATCGGGACAGTCATGCTCAAGATGTCCAAGTGAGCGCTGTTCCGAATTCGACGCACAGTGGCCGTGCCGATAGCACGCCATTGGTACAGCTACGGCGCCGCAAAGAACCTCACCTTAGGTCCGCGGTTTGAGGTTCTCCGGGTCATAGAGCGGCTGGTAACCGACGCCGGCAACCTCGACCGGGTAGGTTTCGCCGAAGTACTCCACCTGAAAGGCCTTGCCTTTGACGGCCTGCGCGTGCGGCAGATAGCCGAGCGCGATGTTCTTGCCGATCGTCGGGCCGTAGGCGATGGAGGTGGTGAAGGAGCGGCGACCCTCGGAATCGACCAAGGTCTCGCCGGTTTCGGCATCCATGATCGGCAGGATGCCGACCGGATAGCGCGCCACACCCGTGGAATCTCGGTTGTCGGTCATGACAAAGGTGCAGAGCGTGGCCGGCTGGTGGTCGCGGGCGCGGTGTTCGAGATAGGCGGCCTTGCCGATGAAGTCCGCGTCCTTGACCTTGGGACGCGCAAGGTCGGCCTCCAGAAGATTGTACTCGGTCAAGAGGTCCGCGTTCTGGAGGCGCAAGCTCTTTTCCAGACGGCGGGAGTTGGCATAGGTCTCGATCCCGAAGGGCATGACGTCCTGCGCCCGGATCGCATCCCACACGGCCAGGCCGTCGTCGTACTTCATGTGCAGCTCCCAGCCCTGCTCGCCCACGTAGGAGATGCGGAAGGCCGAGACGCTCTTGCCCGCGATGGTGATCTCCTTGATCGACGCGAAGGGGAAGTTTTCGTGCGTGAGGCCGTCCGGGTCGTCCACCACCTTCTGCAGGGTGGTCCTGGCGTTCGGCCCCCAAAACCCGATGGTGGTGAAGTCGGTCGAAACGTCTGTGATTGTGACGTCGTAGCCCAGATCCTCCGCCATGCGCTTCATGTAGACGA
>JAKSDN010000146.1 GCA_022360075.1 Kiloniellales bacterium
CACCGTGCCGATGTTGGCACGCAGGTCGACGGGATCGATCTGGCGCATGTCGGTTTGATCGACCAGGATGCTGCCACTGTCAGGCTCGTAGAGGCCCAGCAGCAGCTTCGCCACCGTGCTCTTGCCCGAGCCGACACGCCCGAGTATCGCGACCTTCTCGCCGGCCTTGATGCTGAAGTTCACGCATGTCAGCGCCGTGCCCTTCTGGTCCGGATACTGGAATGCCACGTCGACGAACTCGATGGCGCCATCCAGCTTCGGCCGGCTTAGGTAGCTGCGGTCGTGGTGGCGCTCAGTCGGCTCCTTCATCAGGGCGTTGAGCGACCTGTAGGCCGTCAGCGCCTGATTGGCCCGCGCCAAGGTCTGCGCCACTTGTCCCAGCGGCGCCAGGCAGCGTCCCGACAGAATGACTGCCGCAACCAGCGCACCCATGGACATCCGGGCGTCGCTGATCAGGAAGACGCCATAGACGATGATCAGCACCTGCGAGGCCTGCTGGGCGAAGACCGTGAAGTTGAGCGCGAACTGGCTGAACACGCGGGTACGGAAACCGATCTCCGACTGACGATCGATGCTCTGCTTCCAGCGCTCGCGCATCATCGGCCCGGCGCCGGTGACCTTGATCGTCTCCAGGCCGTTGACGGTTTCGACCAATACCCCTTGCTTGGTCAGCCCCTCGCTGTGGTTCGCGCCGGCGAGCCGCGCCATGAACGGCTGGATCGCGATGCCGACGATGATGACCAGCGGCACGATCAGCGCCGGGATCAGCGCCACGGGACCGCAGATCAGGTAGATCACGATGACGAAGACGATGACGAACGGCATGTCGACGAGCGCGACCAGCGTGGCGGAGGTGAAGAAGTCCCGCAGGCTCTCGAACTCCCGCAGCATGCTGGCAAAGGCCCCGGACGATCCCTTGCGCAGGGACATCTGCATATTGAGAAGCTGGTCGAAAATCAGGCGGCCGATCTCCACGTCGGCACGTTTGCCGGCCTTGTCGATGAAGGTCGCCCGCAGGGTCTTGATCAGGAAGTCGAAGCCGAGCGCGATCGCGACGCCTACGGTCAAGGCCACCAAGGATTCGATCGCCTGATTGGGGATGACCCTGTCATAGACGATCATGATGAAGAGCGATGTGGTGAGGCTGAGGAAATTGGTCAGCACCGCCGCCAAGGCAACTTGTGCGTAAATCGAACGGTTCCGCCACAATGGCCGCCAGAACCAGCTCTCATGACGCTGCCCTTCCTCGGCCGGCGCATCGCCCGCCGCCCGAAGCTCGCGGACGATCAGAATGAGATGGCCGTCATAACTGCCCTCGACCTCTTTCCGTCCGCGTCGCACTGGGCGGTCGGACAGGTCCGGGTCGAATACACCGAAACCGCCATCGTCGAACCGCTCAACCAGGACCACCGCACGCCCGTCCTTGGACGGCATGACGGCAGGCAGCAGCGATCCCGATATCCGCTCGAACGGCAGCGGCCGTAACGCCGCGGTCAGGCCATAGTCTTCTGCCCTGGCCACGAAAGCCGGGATATCGAGGTCCGCTTCGATGCCGATCGATTCGGAAAGAAGAGAGGCCCTGGACAGACCCAGGTCGTGATAGGCGGAGAGAAAGAGAAGGCAATGCTCGTAGTATCCGAGCGGCTGTCTGTCGCCCGGCCGCGGCAGAGCGTGGCGCCGCACGGGCTGGCCGGCCTCCGTCAGCTCCGGCTCGCTCGCCGATTCGGGCTCGAGCCGCTCCGCGAGGCGTGCCGAGACACCGGCGGCTTTGGCCCCGGAACTGCTCCCGTTTCGGATGAGTAGATCGCGATACCCGGATATGGCGGTCCGAAAGGAATCAAACA
>JAKSDN010000952.1 GCA_022360075.1 Kiloniellales bacterium
CTTACCTCATCCTGAGGAGCGCCCTCCAGGGCGCGTCTCGAAGGACGCAGGATGATCATGCAGCACCGCCCGAAAGCTCGAGCCAAAATATTCACAAGCTCTCAGCATGAGGTCCAATCTCAATGCCATTCACGACTTATCCTCATGCTGAGGAGCCCCGAAGGGGCGTCTCGAAGCACGTACGTCGGCGCCGCAGCCTGGGTTCGACGCCTCAGAACCGACCGGGCTTCTGCCCCTCTTGCCGGCACGGCGACTCCGGACCGCCGCGTGCGTTGGCCTCACGCCGCCTCGCGCGTGCCCCGCTCCACGATCTCGACGATATCGGCCATGATGGCCGTGAGGTCGTAGTCCTTCGGCGTGTAGACGGCGGCGACTCCGGCGCCCTTGAGCGTGGCCTCGTCCTCGGGCGGGATGATGCCGCCGGCGACGAGCGGCACGTCGCCCAGGCCTTGGGCGCGCAGGCGCTCCAGCACCTCGGTCACCAGCGGCACGTGGGAGCCGGAGAGGATCGAGAGACCGACCACGTGCACGCCCTCCTCCAGAGCGGCGCCGACGATCTGGGCCGGGGTCAGGCGGATGCCCTCGTAGACCACCTCGAAGCCGGCGTCGCGGGCACGCACGGCGATCTGCTCGGCGCCGTTGGAATGGCCGTCGAGGCCAGGCTTGCCGACCAGCATCTTGAGCCGCCGGCCGAGCCGGGCGGAGACCTCCTCGACCCGACCGCGGACCTCGGCCAGGGCGGCGTGATCGTGGCTCGCCGCCACGCCGCCGACGCCCGTCGGCGCCCGGTACTCGCCGAAGATCCGGCGCAGCACGTCGGCCCACTCGCCGGTGGTGACGCCGGCATGGGCGCAGGCGACCGAAGGCGCCATGACGTTGCGGCCCTCGCGCGCGGCTTCTTCGAGCTCCTTGAGCGCCGCCTCGACCGCGGCCGCGTCCCGGCTCTCGCGCCAGGCGTCCAGGCGTTCGAGCTGCTCGCGCTCGGCGGCCGGATCGACGGCCAGGAAGTCGCCCTCGCCGGCGGTGAGCGGCGAGGTCTCGCCCTCGGTATAGGCGTTGACGCCGACGACGGTCTGATCGCCGGACTCGATCGCCTGGACCCGGCGCTTGTTGCTCTCGACCAGGCGCTCCTTCATGTAGGCGTTCTCGACCGCGGCCACCGCCCCGCCCATGGCCTCGATGCGGACAAGCTCGGCGCGCGCCTCCTCGGCGAGCGCGGCGACCTTGGCCTCGACCACCGGCGAGCCGGTGAAAAGGTCGCCGTACTCCAGCAGGTCGGTCTCGTA
>JAKSDN010000835.1 GCA_022360075.1 Kiloniellales bacterium
CCGACCCATTTCGAGACCCGGGATGGCAAGTACTGACGGCCTGCGCCTGCGCCGGCTGGGACCAGCGGACATCGAGGGCTGCCTGACGCTTTCCGACGGCGCAGGCTGGAACCAGACCGACGAGGACTGGCGCTTCATGCTGGAACAGGGCCTCGGCTTTGGCCTGGCCGAAGACGATGCGCCAATCGTGGCATCGGCCCTGGTGCTGCCCTTCGGCGAAAAGCTGGCCTGGATCAGCATGGTGCTTATGGGCCCCGACTGGCGCCGCCGCGGCCTGGCCACCCGCCTCATGGAGCACTGCCTGGAAGCCTGTGCCGAGCGCGGCTATCTGCCCTTCCTCGACGCGACGGCGGCCGGTGCCGAGGTCTATGCCAAGCTCGGCTTCGAGGGCCTGTTCGGCATCACCCGCTGGCAGACCGAGTCGCCCGCAATGGTCGCCCCGGCCGGCCCGCCGCTCGCACCGCTGCGAGGCCCCTTGCCTGCTGCGGTCTCGGCTTTGGACCTTGCCGCTTTCGGCGCCGACCGAAGCGCCTTGCTCACCATGCTGCTCGACCGCTCCGCCAGCCGCGCCTACGCGAGCGACGATGGACAGAACGGTTTCGTCCTGGCCCGCGACGGCCGACGGGCCTGGCAGATCGGGCCCTTGGTCGCCCATGACGCTGCGTCCGCGCAGGCCCTGCTGACGGCGGCCCTGGCCGGCAACAGAGAGGCACCATGCTTCGTCGATCTCTGCGACGGCCGCGACGGCTTGGAGGCCTTGTTGAAGGATGCAGGCTTCACCAAGCAACGCGGATTCCTGCGCATGCGTCTCGGCAAAGGTCCGGCCGTCGGTGTTCCCGAAATGCTGTTCGCGATCGCGGGGCCGGAGTTGGGTTGAGGAATGGCTGCTCAGACTTTCTGGACATGGGCAGTGCTCTAGGCTGCTCGACGTCTACTGCCTCCGTCTGAACCGTGACCGGTTCACCTCCACCCCACTTTGAGTGTCACCCTCGGGCTTGACCCGAGGGTCCATTGAAGTCCGAGACTCGGGCCGCGATAGATTGCCGGGTCAAGCCCGGCAATGACAGCTTTCAGGGGGCGACGGTAGCGAACTCTCTACCCTCGCCAATTTTCCACTGAGGCACCTCGTCGAGCTCCTCAACGCGAGCGCATCCCGACCGACAGCACCCAATCACACCTCAAACACAAGCGGCCCGCCGGGAGGAGGGCGGGCCGCGGTCGTGCGCCTTCGTCGTTGGTTGAGGCGCTAAGGCATCTTGATCGCGGTGTCGATGAAGTCGTTGGTGTAGGCGGTCTCGATGTCGAAGGGCTGCTCGAGGTCGAAGGAGCTCTCGACCAGCGCGTAGTCGTCGGTCATGCGTGACGGATCGAAGTGGCCGAGACCCGCGCTTTGCGAGTGGGCGTCGGTCATCAGCTCGACCACCAGCGCGAAGTTGGCGAGCTCGTTGTCCTTCTTCAGGCCCGTGTTGGCCGCGACCAGGGCGTCGATGCAAGGCTCCGGCGCCTCGACGCAGAGACGAAAGGCCTTCTGCGAGACCTGGACGAAAGCGCGCACCGCTTCCGGGTTCTCCTTCAGGAAGGGCCCGTGGGCGATGATCGAGTTACCGTAAGGATTGATGCCGTATTCCTTCCAGGCGAAGAAGCCCATGTCGTCGCCGAGCTGGGCCTGGAAAATGTGGTGGATGTTGTAGAACGAGGTGGTGACGTCGATCGAGCCAGCCTTGAGCGCGGAGAGCTTGGCGTTGGGCTGGACGTTGACCCAGGTGACGCCGTCGGCGGCCACGCCGACCTTCTGCGCCAGCGCCGGCCACATGGCGCGGGCCGCATCCCACGGCGGGTTGCCGATCTTCTTGCCGACGAAGTCTTCCGGCCCCTCGATGCCCGAGCTCTTCAGCCAGTACATGCCGTAGGGCGAGTTCGCGTAGACGTTCATCACCGCGACCAGGTCGGCGCCCTTGCCCTTAGTGACCAGCGCGGTGCCGAGGTCGGCGAGGCCGATCTGATTCTTGCCCACCCCGGTACGCTGCGACGACATGCTCGAGCCCTTGCCCTGCTCGATCGTCAGATCGATCCCGGCCTCGCGGTACCAGCCCTCCTGCAGGGCGTAGTAGTAGGCCGCGTGGTCGCCGCCTGCGATCCAGTTCAGCACGAAGTCGATCTTGGTCTCGGCCCGGGCACTGCCCGCCGTCGCCATTAGCAGAACCGATAGAAAGGCTCCGCACAGCTTCAGAAATCCGCTCATGTCCTGCTCCCTGTTGGCCGCCGGGCGCCGCGCGCCCAGCACAAGCCGTTCCCCGGCCGCTTCTACGAACGCCGGGGACTTGTAACCAAATGGTTACTCAGCATAATGAGACGAAGAAAAAGCTGTCAACCGGGGAGCCGCGCCCAGCACCTCCAGGGGGCAGCCTCAGGGAAAACCGCCCGAGCATCCAGATGTCCGAGAAGGCCGACCCAAGCCGCCATCGCACGGCCGAACCCGCGAGCGAGGAGCCGAGGCCCTCGGTCCGGCGCGATCCGGAGCGCACCCGCCAGCAGATTCTCGACGCGGCCATGGCCGAGTTCTCGACCCGCGGCCTGGGCGGCACGCGGGTCAACGAGGTCGCCGCGCGTGCCGGCGCCAACAAGCGCATGCTCTATCACTACTTCGGCAACAAGGAGGCGCTCTTCCTGGCGGTGCTGGAGAGCACCTACGAGACGATCCGCCAGGCCGAGGCAGAGCTCAGCCTGCAGGATCTCGAGCCGGAGGCCGCGGTGCTCAGACTGGTCGACTTCACCTGGGACCATTTCCTGACCCACCCGGAGTTCGTCAGCCTGCTCAACTCCGAGAACCTGCATCGCGCCCGGCATCTCAAGCAGTCCGACAAGATCCGCGACATGCACTCGCCGCTGATCGACATGATTAGCGACCTGCTGGCGCGCGGCGAGGCCAAGGGCGTGTTTCGCGCCGGCGTGGATCCGGTGCAGCTCTACATCACGATCGCCGCGCTCGGTTTCTTCTACTTCTCCAACCGCTACACGCTCTCGACGATCTTCGGCCGCGACCTGATGGCGCCGGACAGCCTGGCGGCGCGCAAGGCGCACGTCCTCGATGTCGTGCTCGGCTATCTGCGGCCTTGAGGTGGGAGCTGTACCCGTGACGTTGCACTGGACCGATCTGCCCGAAGACCTGATGGCCCGGCTACGGCGGGGCATGGTGATCCCCGCCCATCCCCTGGCACTGACCGAGGCGCGCGAATTCGACCCCATCCGCCAGATCGCGCTCACGCGCTACTATCTCGATGCCGGCGCCGGCGGCCTGGCGGTGGGTGTGCACACCACGCAGTTCGCGATTCGCGAGACCGGTCTGCTGAAGCCGGTGCTCGAGACGGCGGCGCGCGCCGCCGAGAGCTGGGCCGAGACGCCGCCCTTTATGATCGCCGGGCTCTGCGGGCCGACCGCGCAGGCGCTGGCGGAGGCCGATCTCGCGCTCGACCAGGGCTATCACGCCGGCCTGCTCAGCCTGGCCGCGCTCAAGGGCGCGAGCGACGACGCGCTGATCGCGCACTGCCGGGCGGTGGCCGAACGCATCCCGCTCGTCGGCTTCTACCTGCAGACCGCGGTCGGCGGCCTGCGGCTCGGTGCTGACTTCTGGCGCCGCTTCGCCGAGATCGAGAACGTCATTGCCATCAAGATCGCACCCTTCGACCGCTACCGGACGCTCGACGTGCTGCGCGGCGTGGTCGAGGCCGGTGCAGAAGAGCGGGTCGCGCATTACACTGGCAACGACGATCACATCGTGCTCGACCTCGTCACGCCTTTCGAGGTGCTGCGCGGCGGTGAACCGGTGCGGCTGCGCATTGTCGGCGGCCTGCTCGGCCACTGGTCGGTCTGGACCCAGCGCGCCGTCGAGATCCTGGCACGCTGTCAAGCGGCGGCGGGTGGCGATTCGATCCCGGCCGACCTGCTCGCCCTCGACTCCCGGGTGACCGACAGCAACGCCGCCTTCTTCGACGTCGCCAACGACTTCCTGGGCTGCATCGCCGGCTGCCACGAGGTGCTCCGCCGCCAGGGGCTGCTGGCCGGCACTTGGTGTCTCGACCCGAATGAGAGCCTGAGTCCTGGCCAGGCCGCGGAGATCGACCGGATCTACCGCGCCTATCCCGACCTCAACGACGACGCCTTCGTCGCCGCCAATCTGGAGCGCTGGCTGTCATGACGCTGACCAAGGAACAAATCGACATCTATCGCACCCAGGGCCACCTGACCGTCCCGGCGGTCTTCAGCGGAAGCGAGATGGACAGCGCCACGGCCGACGCGATGGTCTGGGCCGAAGAGTTCCAGGCCGGGCTCTCGGCCGAGGAGCGGGCCTGGTACCTGGAGCGGGCCACGGCCGGCGGGCCGATCGTGCGCAAGCTCGACAACCCGGTCTTTCACCGGCCGGCGTTTCGCCGCCTCGCCGAATCGCAGCGTCTCGCCGCGATGGTCGCGCAGCTCATCGGACCCGGCCTGCGGGTCGTGTTCAGCCAGATCTTCTTCAAGCCGCCCGAAGTCGGCGGGCCCAAGCCGATGCACCAGGACAACTTCTACTTCGGCTGCGACGACAGGGACGGCATGGTCACCGCCTGGATCGCCCTCGACGCGGCCACGGTCGAGAACGGCTGCCTCCACTTCGGCGACGGCAGCAACCGCGGCCCGGTCTTTCCCCACGTGGCGCCGCCCGACAAGCCCTTCGACCTGCAGCTCACCGAGGAAGAGGCGGCGCGCCACACCATGACACCCGCGCCGGTGCCGCGCGGCGGCGTCTCCTTCCACCACGGCAACACGCTGCACCAGTCCTCGGCCAATCGCTCGAAAGCCTGGCGGCGGGCCGCGGCGTTTCACTATGTGAACGCGCAGACGCAATTCGCCACGCCGGCGCTGAGC
>JAKSDN010001465.1 GCA_022360075.1 Kiloniellales bacterium
GCTGAACTCGGTCATGCTCGACCAAGCGCTGCAGCGCGGCCTGACCGGCGCGATCCTGCATCACTCGAAGATCCTGCCGCTGCACAAGATCCCGGCCGAGGAGGTCGCCGCCGCCGAGGACCTGATCCACGACCGCCGCCGCGAGGGCCACGACCCGCTGCAGGCCTTCATCGCCCTCTTCGAGGGCCGCAGCGCGGCCAAGACCGAGGCGCGCCAGAGGGCCGAGGACGTCGAGACCCGGCTCGCCGATCGGATCGTCGACGGCGACCGCCAAGGCCTCGAAGCCGACCTCGACGAGGCGCTCGCCAAGCACCCGCCCCTAGACACCATCAACCGCTGCCTGCTCGACGGCATGAAGGTGGTCGGCGAGCTGTTCGGCGCTGGCAAGATGCAGCGCCCCTTCGTGCTGCAGTCGGCCGAGACCATGAAAGCGGCGGTGGCCTATCTGGAGCCGCACATGGACCGGGTCGAGGGCCAGGAGAAGGGCCCGATCGTGGTCGCCACGGTCAAGGGCGACGTGCACGACATCGGCAAGAATCTGGTCGACATCATTCTCACCAACAACGGCTACAAGGTGGTCAACCTCGGCATCAAGCAGCCGATCGAGAACATCCTGGCCGCCGTGCAGGAGCACAAGGCCGACGCCGTCGGCATGAGCGGCCTGCTGGTCAAGTCGACGGTGATCATGCGCGAGAATCTGGACCGCATGAGCAAGGAGCAGCAGCGCATCCCGGTCATGCTCGGCGGCGCGGCGCTGACCCGCAACTACGTCGAGGGCGACTGCGCCGCGGCCTACGACTGCGGCCGGGTGGTCTATGCGCGCGACGCCTTCGACGGCCTGGCGATGATGGATCGGATCATGACCGGCGGCTTCGACGATTACGTCGCCGAGCGGCGCGCCGCCTTCGAGGGCAAGCCCAAGAACGGCAAGCGCGTGCTCGGCCGCGCGGCCAACGCCGATCAGCGCCCGGTCGACGCCGAGGAGATCCGTATCCGCCGCGAGGAGCTGGCCGACGGCGTGGGGGTTCCCGAGCCGCCCTTCTGGGGCCCGCGGGTGGTCGAGCGCGTGGCCCTCGACGCCCTGGTGCCCTTCCTCAACGAGCGCATGCTCTATCAGTTCCAGTGGGGCTACCGGAAGAACGGCCGCAGCCTGGACGAATACATGAGCTGGGCGCGCGGCGAGTTGCGGCCCGTGCTCAAGCGCATGCTCGATCTCGCCAAGGGCGACGACATCCTGCAGCCGCAGGCGGTCTACGGCTATTGGCCGGCGGCGGCCGAGGGCAACGAGCTGATCCTCTTCGACCACGAGGAGCAGGAGCGCGAGATCGTGCGCTTCGCGTTGCCGCGCCAGAACCGCGAGGGCGGGCTCTGCGTCGCCGACTTCCTGCGCGATACGGCCAGCGGCGAGCGCGACGTGCTCGGCCTGCAAGTGGTCACGGTCGGCCAGAAGGCCTCGGACACGGCACGGGAGTGGTTCGGCAGCGACCGCTACCAGGACTACCTCTACCTGCACGGCCTGGGCGTCGAGATGGCCGAGGCGCTCGCTGAGTACGTGCACAAGCGCATCCGCGGCGAGCTCGGCTTTGGCCACGAGGACGCGCGCGACCTCGACAAGATGCTGCAGCAGGGCTATCGCGGCTCGCGCTACTCCTTCGGCTATCCGGCTTGTCCGAAGCTTGAGGATCAAGTCCATCTGCTGCGCCTACTGGAGGCCGAAGCGATCGGTGTCGAGCTGTCGGACGAGCACCAGCTCCACCCCGAGCAGTCGACCAGCGCCATCGTGTTGCACCATCCGCAGGCCAAGTACTTCTCGGTTTAGAGCCTAGTAGCAGTGCCGAGCGATGGTGGCGCTTTCCGATCTTGGCTGCAGCGCTGACGTGCGTGCTTCGAGACGCCCCTTTGGGGCTCCTCAGCATGAGGATAGGCCTTTGATGGCATTAAGATTGCTCCTCATGCTGAGGAGCGCTCGACAGAGCGCGTCTCGAAGCACGCAGGCTGTTTGTCCAGCGCTCCAAGCCTCTCGCCGATCCTGCCGCAGAACGCCGATCTCTTCTCGCCCGGACTTTTGACCCTCTTACAACTCAATAGTAACAACTCATTGAACTCACGAGAGTCTTTCCGAGTCAGACTCTTGGAGCATTGCTCCGATCTCCGTCGTCCCGCACGATCCGCTGGCGATCCATGCTTCGGCGTGGGCCGAAAAGGGTTGCGCTACCCTCGGCATCCCTTGGCCGTTAAGCAGGCGTTAACGGCGCTTCTCTAGCTCTAGATCAGGACCCACGGCGACGGATCCGGCCCCTTCGCGCGGCTGGCCATTGTTCATGCTGCTGAGCCTCTGCTATCCTTTCGCCCCATCAGGGGGAAGCAGACCATTGTCGAGCAAAATGGCTGCAATGCAGCCGGCGAGCTATAGGGCCGGCAAGGGCTGGATGGTCTTTGCGGCCGCGGCTTGGGGCTTTGCGGCCTACGCGGGTCTGGCCGTGTGGGCCGGCGAAGAGTCGGACGCAGAGCAGAGCGTGGCGAGCGCCGTTCTGGGCGAGCACGGTTACCTGGCTTCTCCGCTGCCTCGGGCCGAGGAAGCAGCAGCGGTCCTGATCCCCGCGGCCCTCGGCTTGGCCGGTTATCGCGCCGCGCCGATCCCGGGCGCTCAGGATGCTTGGCAACGCTATCTGGCCGAGGCCGTGGCGCCGCTCAAGGCCGGTCCCTACGTCGGCTCGCCGCTCTCGCGCGCCATCGGGCGCTGGGAGGAGATCGAGTGCCTGGCACTGACGATCTATCACGAGGCCCGCGGCGAGGGTGAGTCCGGCAGGCGCGCGGTCGGCGACGTCGTCATGAACCGGGTCTTCGACCCGGCCTTCCCGAGCACGGTCTGCGAGGTGACTCAGCAGGGCGGCGAAGAGGTCCGCTTCCGCTGCCAGTTCTCCTGGTGGTGCGACGGCCGTAGCGACGAGCCGCGCGACGAGGTGGCCTGGCGCGATAGCTACAACGCGGCTCTGCAGGTCTACTGGGACCGCTCGCGCGACGTCACCGAGGGCGCGCTTTGGTACCACGCCGACTACGTCTCGCCGCACTGGCGCAAGGCCTTCGACCAGGGCCCGCAGATCGGCCGCCACGTCTTCTATCGGCGGCCGGAAGAGGCGCCGGCGGCGAAGGAAACGAAAGCCTCGGCCGAGCGTCCCGCCACGCCCGACTTGGCCTGGGCGCTCTAAGTGTCGTTCCACAAAGGGAACGATACATGTCAGAGAGTTATCTCCAACTTGTCGTAAGAGGGGCAAAAGTCCGGGCAGCGTTGCGGTATCGAGCGATGGTGGCGCTTTCTGGTCTCGGCTGCATTACTGCTGTGCGTGCTTCGAGACGCCCCTTCGGGGCTCCTCAGCATGAGGACAGGTTTTTGATGGCATTAAGATTGGACCTCATGCTGAGGAGCGCTCGACAGAGCGCGTCTCGAAGCACGCAGGCTCTTCATCCAGCGCTCCAAGC
>JAKSDN010000270.1 GCA_022360075.1 Kiloniellales bacterium
GGCCGGCGCCGTTGGAGGCCTGCCGGGCATGGCTCTCGGGCAAGCGGTCGCAGCCGCGATGAGCACCCGCGTGCGCAGCGCGGCGCAGGTGGGGCTCGACGAACTCCAGGCCGCCATGGCCGAGGCCTTCAGCGACTATCTGACCCCGCTCAATCTGTCGCCGAAGATCTTTCGCTTCATGCTGGCGCAACGGGGCTTCGACTCCACGCTGTCGCAAGTTGCGGTCGTGGAGGGCCGGATCGCGAGCTTCTCGTTGATCGGCACCGACGGAGACCCGCGCGTTCCCGGCGCCTATGTCATATCCATGGGCACCCTCCCGGCCTTCCGCAGGCGGGGTCTCGCCCAGCAGGTTTTCGGAGCCGTCAAGCGCGCAACGGCTGAGGCCGGCAAAACGGCGCTCTCGCTCGAAGTGATCGATGCCAATGACGCGGCGCGCGGACTCTACGGGGCGCTCGGTTTCATACCGCGCCGCAAGCTGCTCTGTTTCGATCTCTCCGGCCCCTTGCCGCAAGAAGAAGACGACGCCGAGATCACGGTGAGACCCATCGTCGTCTCCGAGCACCGGGATCTGCTCGCCCCTTTCCACGACAAGCCGCCGAGCTGGCAGAACGATTTCGGCGCTCTCGCCCGGGTCGAGGACCAAGTCAACGCGGTTGGCGCGTACCTCGGCGGCGTCTGCGTCGGCTATGGCGCGGTCTTCAGGCCCATCCGCGCCCTGGCCCAAGTCGCCGTCAATCCGGCGCAGCGCCGTCGCGGTATCGGGCGGTCCATCCTGCAACGACTTTTGAGCGAAGCGGACGCGAACCGAGGCCTCACCGTCCTCAACATCGACGAGGGCAATCGCAGCCTGAAGGGCTTCCTCGAAAGGCTCGGCGCCAGGCAAAATACCGTTCAGTCGGAGATGGTTCTCAGGCTTGCATGACCGCGCCGGCAGCGGCGGTTCGGGCAATTGCCTCCCCCGGGGCAAGCTGCTAGCTTCCCGCCGCCAGAGGGGGCCCCCTTCCAGACCAACGGACGAAAGCCGATGAAGATCAACGGCAACGCCATCCGACCGGGGATGGTGATCGAGCACAAGAACCGCCTTTGGCGCGCGGTGAAGATCGCCCATACGCAGCCCGGCAAGGGCGGGGCCTATCTGCAGGCCGAGCTGAAGGACATCCGTGACGGCACCAAGCTGAACGAACGATTCCGCGCCAGCGAGGACGTGGAGCGGGTTCGCCTGGACCAGAAGCCCTATCAGTTCCTCTTCGCCGACGG
Organism: Kiloniellales bacterium; assembly: GCA_022360075.1. The sequence goes on from JAKSDN010000270.1 coordinate 1,258, forward strand.
CGACATGCTGACCTTCATGGACAACGAGACCTACGACCAGATCAGCGTCAACGGCGATCTGGTGGGCGATCCCCTGCCCTTCTTGCAGGAGGGCATGATGGTCACCATCGAGAGCTACGAAGGCAGCCCGATCTCGATCGAGCTGCCCGAGACCGTCGTCATGCAGATCACCGAGGCCGACCCGGTGGTCAAGGGCCAGACCGCGTCCTCTTCCTACAAGCCGGCCCTGCTCGAGAATGGCGTGCGCATCATGGTCCCGCCGCATATCGATTCCGGAACGCGCGTGGTCGTCGGCACGGCCGAGCGAAACTACGTGGAGCGGGCCAAGGACTGATCGGCGCGCCTGCGCCGTGGCGGCGCAGGCGACTTGATCTGAGGCCTCTAGGACTGCCATGGCGACGCGATCGGCCCTGCTGAACGTCATGATCCGTGCCGCCGACAAGGCGGCGCGCGGCCTCAAGCGCGACTTCGGCGAGGTCGCGAATCTCCAGGTCTCGCGCAAGGGGCCCGCGGACTTCGTCTCCACCGCCGATCTGAAGGCCGAACAGACGCTGCGCCAGGAGCTGCGCCGGGCCCGCCCCGACTACGGCTTTCTGACCGAGGAAGGCGGCACCAAGGGCAGCCCGGCGGAGGCGACCCGGCGCTGGGTCATCGATCCGCTCGACGGCACCACGAACTTCCTGCACGGCCTGCCGCACTTCGCGGTCTCGGTCGCGCTCGAGGAGCGCGGCGAGATCATCGCGGGCGTGGTCTACGACCCGGCCAAGGACGACCTCTTCTTCGCGGAGAAGGGCAGCGGCGCCTACTGGAACGACCGCAGGCTGCGGGTTTCCTCGCGCAGCCGGCTCGAGGACTCGCTCTTTGCGACCGGCATCCCCTTCAAGGGCCACGACAAAGGCGAGAGCTTCCTGGCCGAGCTCGAAGCCTTCATGCGCGAGACCGCCGGCGTCAGGCGTTGGGGCACGGCTTCCCTCGACCTCGCCTATGTGGCGGCGGGGCGCTTCGACGGCTTTTGGGAGCGCGGGCTATCGGCTTGGGATATCGCGGCCGGTGCGATCCTGGTGCGCGAAGCCGGCGGCTATGTGACGGCGATGGACGGCGGCCCCTTGCGGCTCGACGACGGCTCGATCCTCGCCGCCAACGACTCGCTGCACCGCCCCATGCTCAGGCTGCTCGCCGATGCGGCCGCGAAAGGCTGAGAAAGCCCAGGATTCCGGCGGCGCAGAGTGGATTTAAAGCGGTTGTAGGCGCGCGACGCTGGGCTTAGTCTGTCGCGGGGAGAGCGGAGGACGCCACACTGGGGGGACTATGAGCCGTGATCTGTGCTGCTGCAGTCGGACCGAGCATAGCATGATCCTCGCGCGCAAGACCGCGCCACGGAAGAGGCTTCGCTTCGGTCCCTGGGTACCGGTTGCCGTTTCGGGCCTGATGCTTCTTACCACCGCCGACGTTTTCGCTCAAACCTATGTCGGCTCCGGACAGCCCAGCGTCTTCGTCAACACGCAGGTGCTGAACAGCCTGGGACCGGGACCGACGCCCTACGGCGGCTACGGCGCTTACAACCCCTATGCCGCCCCCTACGCCGGCGCACCGGCCGTGGCGCCCGGGGCGCAACAGCCCTACTACGTGACGCGACCGGGCACGCTGCTATTTCCGCCGCCCACCTATCCGCGCAGCCGGGTCACCTTTGCCCAGCCTTCCGTAGCGCTGACGCCGCCGGCGGGATACGCGGCGACGGCCACGGCGCCGGGTATCACGCTGACCGAGCCGGCGCCGCTGCCGAGACCGCCACAGGTCGGGCTGGCACCGCAGCCGGCGCCCACAGCGCCGGTCGAGCCCGCCACGATGCCTAGCCTCACCGCGCCGGAGCCAGCCCCGGCGCCGACGCCGCCCGAGCCGTCCACCCGGCTCGCCGAACGCAGCCCGGATCCACCGGCGCCGCCAGCACCGGCTCCGGAGCCGGAGAGCGAGGCGCCGGCGATTCCGGCGATTCCCCCGCCGGACATAGCCAGCGAGTCGGAGGCCGCGCCGACACCGCCACCACCGCCCGCCCCGCAGTTGGCGGAGGCGCCGCCAGCGCCGGAACCGGCGCCGCCGCCGGCACCCGAGCCCGAGCAGGCCGCGGAGGCTGCACCGCTGCCGCCGGCACCGCCGCCGCCGAGCGCAGAAAGCGAGACGCTGAGCCCACCACCCCCGCCCGCCGCAGCCGAGAGCGTCACCACGGCGACGAGCGAGCCGGCACCCGCCGACCCGCCCCAGACCGCCGCCTTGCCGCCGGCCGGTTTGGACGACGAAGAAGGCCTGCGGCTGATGTTCGGCGAAGGCTCGGCCGAGCTCGCGGAGGAGGCAAAGTCCAACCTCCAAGGTTTGGCGGCGACACTGATGAAGGATGGCAATGCCCGCGTTCAGTTGCTGGCCTATGCCAGCAGCCCGGACGACAACGCGAGCCGCGCCCGCCGCCTGTCGCTCTCGCGGGCCCTCGCGGTCAGGGCCTATCTGATCGACCAAGGCGTCCGCTCCACCCGGATGGAC
>JAKSDN010001100.1 GCA_022360075.1 Kiloniellales bacterium
CGGCGATCTCCGAGACCGGCAGGAAGGCGGCCATGGCGAGCAGCGTCAGCAGCGGCAGATAGGTCGCGGCCATGGCACCCTGGCCGACCAGGAGGCCGCCGGCCAGCACCACCGCGAGACCGCCCAGCGTGGTCATCACCTCGACCAGCGCGGTCTGCAGCGTGAGGTCGCCGAAGAACGGCAAGCGCACGCCCTGGTGCTTCTCGATCAGCGCGACGAAGGCGCGCTTGCGGCGCTCTTCCTGCTGGAAGGCCACGACCTCGCCCAAGCCCTGCACGCTGTCCACGGTATGCGCGTTCAGCTCGCCCAGCGCCTCACGGTCGCGTGAAGCCAGATGGTCGATCCGCCGGCGCAGCACGAAGGGCGAGATCGCGACCACCGCGAGGAACGGCAGCAGGGCCATGGCCAGGCCCCAATGGAAGGCGGCCAACACAACGATCGCCGCCGAGGGCACCAGCACGGCGACGAAAGCCGGCGCGATGGTATGGGCGAAGAAGTACTCGACCATCTCGACGTCCTCGGTCGCCATGGCCACCAGGTCGCCGGTGCGCCGGCGCACGAGATAGGCGGGGGCCAGGCTGTCGACCTTGCGGAAGAGATCGACGCGCATCTCGGCCAGCAGGCGAAAGGCCATATCGTGGGCGACCCAGGATTCCAGCCAGTGCAGGATGCCGGCCGCCGGGGCCAAGACGAAGAGCGCGGCGATCAGGGCAAAGGTCGGATCGCCGGTCTTGACCGCCGCCACCGCCAGCGCCGAGACCAGACCCACGGCGATGAAGGCGGCCACGCGCGTCACACCGAACAGGAAGGTGAGCGCCAGACGGCCGCGCCAGGGCCGGGCGAAGGCCATCAGCTTGGCGACCGCGCCGGCCCAGCCGAGGCCTTCGGCACGCAGCACGGAGTCCTCCTCGGGGGCCGGCGCCTCGGGCGCATCGGCGAAGATCTGCGCCGACTCGAAGGCCAGGTCGGCGCCCTCGCCGGCCTCCAGGCTCAAGCCACGCTCGCGATCCTGGGCCTGCTCGGCCATGAGGCGCCAATAGGCGCCCTGGCGGGCCATGAGATCGTCATGGCTGCCGGCCTCCGCGACCCCGCCGTCGACGAGCACGAGGATGCGGTCGGCGTCGATCACGCTGGAGAGGCGATGGGCCAGCACCAGCGTGGTCCGCCCCTTCATGAGCCGGTCGAGCGCCTCTTGGATGACGGCCTCGTTCTCGGCATCGACCGCCGAGAGCGCCTCGTCGAGGATCAGGATCGGCGCATCGCGCAGCAGGGCGCGGGCGATCGCGATGCGCTGGCGCTGGCCGCCCGAGAGCTTGATGCCGCGCTCGCCCACCAGGGTCCGGTAGCCCTGCGGCAGGGCGGCGATGAAATCGTGGGCGTTGGCCGCGCGCGCCGCCGCCTCCAGCTCGTCTTGATCGGCATCCGGCTTGCCGAGGCGCAGGTTGTCCTCGACCGTGCCGTGGAACAGGTAGGTGTCCTGGTTGACGATCGCGAGCTGGCTGCGGATCTGGTCGAAACTTAACGTGCGCAGGTCGCGCCCGCCGAGCCGCACGCACCCGTCCTGCGGATCGTAGAGCCGCAGCAGCAGCCGCACGATCGAGGACTTGCCCGAGCCGCTCTCGCCGACCACGCCGATGCGCTCGCCCGGCGCGACCGCGAAGTCGAGCCCGCTGTGCGTCCGGCCACGCCCGCCGGGGTAGGCGAAGGTCACGTTCTCGAAAGCCAGGGTGGCCGGCAGGCTCTCCGCCCCGGCCGGCGCGTCTGGCTCCTTGATCGTCGCTTCGCTATCCAGCAGCGCCAGGATCTTCTTGGCCGCGGCCTGGGCCAGCATGCCCTCGTGCAGCATGCCGCGCAGGTCGCGCAGCGGCCGGAAGACCTCGATGCCGAGCAGCAGGATCACCAGCAGCGCCTCCAGGCCGAGCAGTCCCTGGCTCAGGCGATAGGCCCCGACCGCGAGGCCCGCCGCCGCGCCGACCGCGATCCCGGTATCGGTGATGCCGCGCGTCAGCGAGTTGGTGGCGAGCACCCACATGGTCGAGCGGAAGACCTGCCGCGCTTTTTCCGCCAGCAGCCGGGCGCGCGCGCCGCTTTGCCCGAAGGCCTTGAGCGTCGCCAAGCCCTGGATCGAGTCGAGGAACTCGGCGGCGAAGTCGGCGTAGGCGCGCGAGCGCGCGAGCGAGCTCTTTTCGTCCCAGCGGTGAAAGGCGGCCGGCGCGAGCAAGGTGAAGAGCGCCGCGGCCAGGAACGCCAAGGCGACCAGCGGGTCGATCCAAGCGACGAAGCCGAAGATCAGCAGCGGCGTGATCGCGGCGACGAGAAGCTGCGGCAGGTACTTGCCGAAATAGACCTCGAGATGCTCGATGCTCTGCACCAGCGTGACCACGATGTCGCCGGTGCGCAGCAGTCCCAGATGCGCCGTACCGAGCTCGACCACCTTGTCGTAGAGCGTCTCGCGCAGGGAGAGCTGGACCTTGGCGGCGGTCTTGTGCGCGACCATGATGCGGGCGTACTCGAAGACGCCGCGCAGCGCGATCACGCCCGCCGTCACCAGACCGGCCCACAACAGCTCGTCGAGCGGCGCACCCAGAAAGACCTTGCCCAGCAGCCAGCCGATCAAGGCCAGGCGCGCGATGCCCAGCGTCGAAGACAAGACCCCCAGCCCCACGGCGCCCCAAATGCGCCCGCGCACGTCCTTGGTGAA
>JAKSDN010001169.1 GCA_022360075.1 Kiloniellales bacterium
CCGAACTCTTGCGGCGAGACCTCCCGCGTGCCGCCACTGCGCAGCGCGATTTGGGCCGGCCCCAGCGCCTCGCGTCCGTGGGGCGCTTTCCAGTCGCTGTCCGGCGCGGCGGCGACGATGCCATGGGGGTTGTGATCGCCGTCGTTCAGGTAATAGCCGGCGCGGATCGCGTCGAAATCGACGAGCGCCGCCATGCCCGGCCAAGCGTAGAGATCGCGGGCATAGCCCCAGAGGCTCGGATAGTCGAGCAGGCGTCGGCGGGTGCAGCGGAAGTGCGTGTGGTAGACCGCGTCGAAGCGGACCAGTGTGGGGAACAGGCGCCAGTCGCTTTCCGTGATCGTCGCGCCGAACAAATGGCGCCGGGCGGCCAGGCGCGCTTCGAGAGCGTCCAGCATCGCAAAGACGCTGGCCACCGCCACGTCGTAGGCCTCCTGCTTTTGGGCCAGGCCGGCCCGATAGACCGCATTGCTGAGGTCCTTCTGCAGGCTGGCGTTGAGCGCGTCGATCTTGGCCCGCAGGCTTTCGGGCACGAGTGTGAAGTCAAGACCGCTTTCGGGCCACTTCACGGCATCGAAGGCGCGCATGATTGCCGCCGACTCGTTGCTGGCGATGCTTTGCGTCGCGCCGTCCCAGAGCAGCGGCACGCTCGCCCGGCCGCTGTAGCGCGGATCGCCGAGCGCATAGAGCTCGTGGACATGCACGGCCTGTCGGTTCGCTCCCGGAATCGGCCACGGCCGTCCATCGTTCAGCCGATAGCCTTGGACTCGCTTACCGCCGGCCACCTGTAGCGGCACAGCGCCCGCAAGCCCCTTGAGCCGGTGCACGATCAGCGTCCGATGCGACCAGGGGCAGCTCAACGAGGCGACGAGGTGGAAGCGGCCGGGCTCGGCGGCCATCGCCTCGATGAGACTGGGCGCCAGGGCGCCGCCGTAGACGCTCGCCTGCCGCACGAAGGCGCCGCGCTCGATGCTGCGCTCCTCCTCGGTCCAGCGGCCAGCCACCAGCATGCCCATGGGGTGCTCCGATCCTTGTGGATGTGTGGGGACCCTAGCAGGCTTGCAGCAGGAACACTGTTCTCGAATTCGCTCATTTTGGTCTAATCTAGAGACCATGCATGATCTTTTGCTCAATGCCTTGCGCGCCTTTGCGGCGGTCTACGAGACGGGCGGTGTGCGGCCAGCCGCGCGGGCTTTGCAGGTCACTCACTCTGCGGTCAGCCGCCATTTGCGCGAGCTGGAAGCCTGGATCGGCGTGCCGCTTCTCGAGGTCCGGCAGGGGGCGCGCTCCATCGCCTTCACCGCCCAGGGCGAGGCGCTAGGCAAGGCTGCGCTCGCCAGCTTGCGCGAGCTGGAAAGCGCCGTTGCCGCGGTGCGGGAAGCCCGGCGCGGCAACGCGGTGACCCTCTCGACCACCCCATCGTTCGCTTCCCGCTGGTTGCTAGCCCGCTTGCCCGACCTGGAGCGGGCCTATCCTTGGATCGAGCTTTCCGTCGTCGTGGAGCAGAAGCTCGCAGCGCCGGATGACCTGGGCGCCGATCTCGCGATCCGCATGGGGCGCGGCCCTTGGCCGGGACTCGACTGCGAGGCCTTTATGGACGATGCGCTCTTTCCGGTCGCGGGCCGTGCCTATTGGGAAGCTGCAGGAAAGCCGGACCGACCTGAAGACTTGGCGGGGCTGCGGCTGCTGCACGACCGTGACCCGAACGCCTCGTGGGAGGCTTGGCGCTCGGCGCATGGCGGAGCGAAGCTGGATCTGCGCGCGGGGCCGCGTTTCGCGTCATCGGACCTCGTGCTGCGCGCGGCGAGCCAAGGCCTCGGCGTTGCGCTGGCGCGCGGACGGCTCGCGGCCGACGAGCTGGCCAGCGGCGCGCTCATCCGCCCGTTCGGCGCGCTGGAGGTCGCGGTGCCGGAGGCCTATTGGATCGTTCGGCCGGAGGAGGCTGCGCTCCGCGTGGCCGTGTCGGCGGTGATCGAGTGGTTGAAGGCTCAGGCGGGGAATGAGCCGGACTCAATGATTGGGTGACCCGGAGTTCGGACGTGCGTCCTGCGAGACGCCCGCTGGTGCGGGCTGAGGATGAGGAAGGTCCTTGAACCTCGGTATTGGTTCGTCCGGGCTAGCTGGAAAGGCCCGCTCGGTCGCGACGCCGGGAAAGCTCGGTTGCCGCTACGCTGCGCTGTGTCCATCGCTGTTCCTCTGTGTCGAACCGCAACCACATCCGGCGGATTACGCTTCGCTAACCCGCCCTACACGGCCTGGACGCCTGGGTCGATCTGCATTTCATGTGACAATTTGACGAAGTCTCAGGCCGCCCATCCACACGCCAATTGCGCATGCTGCGGGTTCGAGTCAGCATCGCGCTTGGGCAGGGGCGGTCTTTCGCGTAAACCCGACCGACGACGTCACCGATCGCGAAAACCAAACGAGGGAACGAGACGCATGCCGACGACGACGCACGGGCTGTTTCACTGGAACGAGCTCATGACTTGGGACGCGGAGAAGGCCAAGGCCTTCTATGCGGAAACGCTGGGCTGGAGTTACGAGGCCTTTCCGATGGAGCAGGGCGAGTACACGGTCTGCAAGGCGGGCGAGGAGGTCGCCGGCGGGATCATGGAGATGAAGCCCGGGATGGGCTTTGACGGCATTCCCGACAACTGGTTCTCCTACATCACCGTCGACGACATCGACGCGCGCGTGGCCAAGGTCGAGGCGGCCGGCGGTGAGGTGATGCGCCCGCCCTTCGACGTGCCCAAGGTGGGGCGCATCGCCATCGTCAAGGACAGCGTCGGCGGCGCCGTCGGCTGGATCACGCCCGCGCCGCAGGAGTGACGGGCGTAGGCCGTCTGCCTGGTCTTCTCAAAGCTCGCCGACGTCTGTTCCCTCCGGCGATCCCGAAGGGAAACGAGGGACGCTCGAGCGCAATGCGGGAGTTCAGGTCTTGCCCCGCAGCACAACACGATCAACGCGAGTGATCATACGCGCCCGGCGCCGCAACACTTCTTGAACTTCTTGCCGGAGCCGCAGAAGCAGGGATCGTTGCGACCCAGCTTGGTGCCGCCCTTGAAATGGGCGCGGGTTCGTTTGAAGAAGTCGTAGATCACGGGGATACAGACCGGAATCAGATCGGCAGCCTTCTCGCGGATGTTCTCCGCGTCTTCATCGCCGTCCGGCGCATCGGCGATTGCATCGTCCGCGCCGGGCGCGAAGACGAGGATGGGGGCGAGGGCCACGCTTTCCTCGGCGTTGACGAGGGCCTGCCAGCTCTCGGGCCGGAGGGCCATGCCTTCCATGAAGCCGCCTGCCCAATCGGCGGCGATCTCCTCGCCGGTGTCCTTGACGACCCAAACGATGGGGTCGAAATCCTCGGGCTCATTGGCGAGCGTGTCGAGGATCTCGTTATAGCGTCCCAAGATCGTGCCGATCGCTCCTTTGGCCTGCTCCTCCGACTCGAACGTCAGGCCTTCCTCGCCCCAGACGCAAGGAAGCCACTCGCTTGGTGGAATCAATTCAGGGCCGATCGCGACCGCGGTCAGGAATCCGTCGAGCTCGGAGAGGACCATGCAGTCGTCGGGCACGCTGTCGGACATGAGGAACTCGTCAAGCTCCTCGAGGCTCATCGGCTCGCTGTCGGAAAAGGAGGTCATGACGGGGCCAGGATCTCGAGAGGAGTGCGAAAGCGCCGGGACGCAGAACGACAAACTAGCCCATGGCGAAGCCGGTGCCCAGCGAGTCGGTCATGGTTCAAGACGGCGAAAGCGGTTGGGGCCTTCCGCGCTCGTCCGCCGTCGGCTTGCGCGAGCCCCTCGCGGCCGGTCAGTCTTGTTCGCGCCGCGGCACCTTGACGATCGCCTCGCCTTCGAGGACGACGTCGCTTCCGACTTTGCACTTGCAGGAAAGTATGGCTCTCTGTCTCTCGGCGTTGAGCTCGTCGACTTCGACAATGGCGTCGACCGTGTCCCCGATCTTGACGGGCGCAAGGAATCTCAACGTCTGCGAAACATAAATGGCTCCGGGCCCCGGCAAGCGGGTGCCGATAACCGCCGAGATGAGACTGGCCGTGTAGAGACCATGGGCAATGCGGCCCTTGAACGGAGTCTTCGCGGCAAAGTGCTCTGAGAGGTGAATCGGATTGCGATCGCCCGTTATCTCCGCGAATCCGACCACGTCGGAGGATTTGACTGTCTTCGAATAGATTTCGGTCATGCCAACACTCAGGTCCTCGAAATAGAGCGTTTGGAAGGGCAATATCGACACGATTTACCTCCCTGAGTTGCTGAAGTGCCGGCGCCAAGTCCGCCAGTTACACCGACCTACGTGACGAGGCCGCGAGACGCAGAATATGCTCCTCGCTCCAACGCAGCAATTATTGGAGCGCAGCTTGCCCCGGAACCCGATCGTGAAATCAGGGGACTCGGAGACCGTTCACGCCAAGTTGCGCGGCGCAGCGGCAAGCTTGCGGCGAAACAAGCGACCGCAGAACAACTAAAACGCAACACAAGTTGCGCGGGAGGTGCCAGCCTCGCAACACCGAACGCTGATCGTGAATGTGAATAGGGTCTAGGCTAAACGCGCCGACAAGCAGCGAATGGGAATCTACTCATGCAATCTGAAGAAAGCGGCGATATCGGCGGCGCTAAATCGCTTCCAATGGCGCCTTATTCAGACTGCATCGGCTCGACGATCGTCCTGCCCCTGCCGGCCATCACGAGGTATCCGCCGCGCCGGATTCGAAGACCGTGACTTTCTCTGAGCTGTTGCAGTGCATCGGCAATCATCAGTGCGTTCTTGTCGACGGAAGCCGAAAGCTCTTCCGGTTGGCTGGTGAGCCACTCGGAAAAAGCCTTGTCGGCGATTTCCTGCCCGAGCGACTTTCTGAGCGCGTTGAGCTTGCGCAATTGCCCCTTCGAAAGCTCTCCTTCCTTGATCTTTAACTGCGCCGCAGCCTTAGGCCTCTTCGCCATAGCAACAACCTTCCGATGGAATATGAACGGTGAGGAAGTCTCGTATTTATCTTCAAGACCTTTGTCAACCAATCATGAGAGGTGCTGCAACGTAGAATTTCTAGAGGGTGTGTTCTCGCGATGCGAAAGGAGCGTCAGCCGAATTCCGGTTTGCGCTTCTCGCGCAAGGCGCTGAGGCCCTCGCGCGACTCCGGTCCGGTGAAGCCGACGAACTCGTAGGCGAGGGAAGCTTCGAAGGTCGGACCCATGGTTTTCAGCCAGTTATTGAGGGTTTGCTTGGTCCAAGCGAGCGCCTGAGGCGCTCCTTTGGCGAGCTTTTGAGCCACGCCGCGTGCGGTTTCCACGACTCTGTCGTCGTCGCTAACCAAGGAGACTAGGCCAATGCGCTCAGCCTCTTCACCATTTAGCGATTCACAAGTCAGAAGATAGTACTTCGCCTTTGCGATGCCGCAGAGCAGGGGCCAGATGAAGGCAGCGTGGTCGCCAGCCGCGACTCCGAGTCGGGTGTGACCGTCGATGATGCGCGCTGACCTTCCGGCGACCGAGATGTCGGCCACTAGGGCCGCCGCGAGGCCGGCGCCGACCGAAGGGCCTTCGATCGCCGAGACCACCGGCTTCGAGCAATTGACGATCCCGTAGACGATATCCCGTGCTTCGCGGAGCGCGCGGACCCGGGTTTCCCAGTCGTTCATGATCCGCTCGACCATATCGAGATCCCCACCGGCAGAAAGTGTGCCGTCCTCGCCGCGGATCAGAACCGCACGCACCGCCGGGTCGCGATCGATCCGCGGCCAGATATCGGCCAGCTCGCCGTGGGCCTGCTCGTCGAGCGCGTTGAGCCGGCCGGGCTGCGAGAAGATAATCTCGAGGATGCCGTCGTCGTGGCGGATCGCGCCGAGGCTTTTCAGATCATCGTAAGGCTGCATGCTTGAAGTTCCGCTGTCGTCGATTGGTGAGGAGAAGAACGCGCCAGTGCCGAAACCGAACGCCGGCTGGTAGTCTAGGCGCGCGGGCCGGGGAAGAAAGCGGCGATGAGGAGGATTTAGGTGGTTTCATGGCGGGGAGCCGTCAGCCTTTGGGAATCCTCTCGACCCTTTAGGGTCTTGCCGGCTCACCTATCGACGCCATCTAGCGTCCTCATCCTGAGCCTGTCGAAGGGTGAGGATAGCTCGGTCTCTGTCGTGTGCGGATAGATCGGTGCCTATTCCTGAAGGGTCGGTGAGTGCGGGAGCGGACCAGATGCGAGGGCAATCCTCACCCTTCGACAGGCTCAGGATGAGGGGATAGGGAAAACACTGTGGCTCGCTTTCTTACGACATCAATTGGTTTCAAAGTCGTTTGATGCTGTTTGCGATGAACTGTTTCGATGTTGGCGAAAGCGGACGAAGCCGTGCCGGAATACCAGTCAATCGAGTCCGACGTGATCGTAGCCGGCGGCGGGCCGGCCGGTGTGTTGACGGCGATATTGCTGGCGCGTCGTAACCACAGTGTCGTTTTGCTGACTGGCGGGCGCTCGCGGCCCCGGATCGAAGGCTTGTCGCAGCGCGTGTTGGATGCCTTGCGGGCGCAAGGTCTCGAGGCGGCGGCTTCGGCGGTCGGGCCGGAAGTCGAACGCCTCGC
>JAKSDN010000069.1 GCA_022360075.1 Kiloniellales bacterium
CACGCTCTACCGGATTCCCCAGGACATCTCCGCCGCGATCGCCCAGAACTTCAACGAGGCCTGGCTCTTCATCCTGGTCGTCGCCGCGGTGCTGGTGCTGATGGGCCTGTTCCTCGAGGCGCTCTCGATGATGCTGATCATGGTGCCGGTGCTCGCGCCCTCGCTCGCTCCGCTCGGGCTCGATCCGATCTGGTTCGGCATCTTCTTCGTCATCATGGTCGAATGCGCCCTGATCACGCCGCCGGTCGGCCTCAACCTCTATGTCATCCAGGCCGTCGGCCGCGCCTCCATGGCCGAGGTCGCCTCGGGCGTCTGGCCCTTCCTGGCCCTGATGCTGGTGACCGTGCTGTGCATCTATCTCGCGCCGGATATCGCGCTCTACATACCTTTCAAGCTGTGAGATACGGTAGATTGGATATGAAGCTCATCTTATCTGTGATTGTCATTGCGAGCGCAGCGAAGCAATCCCGAGCCACCGCTCAAGCGTCAGCATGAATTGCTTCGCTGCGCTCGCAATGACGAGGAGAAGGCGGTTGCGCGCTTCGTTGGAGGGCCGCGCCGAAAGATCGAATTCCTCAGGAGTGAAGCCGTCATGACCGCTACCGAGAAACTCCGCGCATTGCTGGCCGAGCCCGGCCTCGTCGTCATGCCCTGTTGCTTCGATGCGCTTTCGGCCAAGCTGATCGAGCGCGCCGGCTTTCCGCTGACCTTCATGAGCGGTTTCGCCGTTTCGGTGGCGCGGCTTGGGCTGCCCGACACGGGCCTGATTTCCTACGCCGAGATGCTCGATCAGGGGCGCAACATCTGCGACGCGGTCTCGATCCCGGTGATCGGCGACGGCGACACGGGTTACGGCAACGCGCTCAACGCCAAACGCTCGGTCCAGGGCTACGCCAAGGCGGGCTTCGCCTGTATCATGATCGAGGACCAGGTGGCGCCCAAGCGCTGCGGCCACACCCGCGGCAAGCAGACCGTGCCGCGGGCAGAGGCCCAGGCCCGCCTGCAGGCGGCGCTCGATGCCCGCGACGAAGGCGCCGATATCCTGGTCTTGGCCCGGACCGACGCCGCCGCGACTGACGGCTTCGACGAGGCTCTGGTCCGCGCGCAGCGCTTCGCCGAGATGGGCGCCGACATCACCTTCCTCGAGGCGCCGCGCAGCGAGGCCGAGATGGCACGTTACTGCCGCGAGGTGCCGGGCCCGAAGATGGCCAACCTGGTCGAGCAAGGCGACACGCCCCTCGTTGCCCCGGCTCGGCTCGAGGCCATGGGCTACAAGCTCGTCGCTTTTCCGCTCAGCCTACAGCTCGCCGCCCTCCAAGCGATGAACGATGCCCTGGCCAGCTTCCAGCGGGGCGAGTATCCGACCGGCCTGGCCAGCTTCGGCGAGCTGCGGGAGGTCGCGGGCTTCCCACATTATTTTGAGGCCGAAAAGAAATACGCCGCGCAGTGACTCCGGTCATTCTGGTGGGGCGTCTCGCTGGGAAGTACAGCTTTACTCAGCTCGGCCTAGCCGAGACTTTCACAGCTCAGTCTTCATCGGCCATCACCACTGCCCAGGCGAGAAAAAAGCGCCGGCCACGGTAATCTAAAGACAATTCGTCGTTAATAATCTCTCACCGCTCGACTAAAGAACTAGGTTAATCCGGCTACAACTAGACTCTCGGGTCATGCATGTTCTTGCGAACGGGGCGCTTGACGACTCCAAGGCGATTGCATGTCACAGCACCGTGATTTATCGTAACTCACCTTGTTCGGAACAACAGAATGGGGCTGTCGGTCATGTCAAAGACTGCGCTGTCAGGACCGAAGCTCGTCGCCGCCGCGACCCTTGCGGTGGCGGTCGCGATTTTCACGGCGCCCGGCCCTTCGCGGGCGGCGACAAGCGACGCGGCTTCGGTAGGGTCCCTGGTTCAGACCGCCCAGAATGCGGCCTCGCCGGGTCAAGCCGGGTCCTACACGGTCTACTTCCCGCTCGATAGCGATATCCTGAGTGCCGATGCCGAAGCAGTGATCGACCAGGCGGTAGCCGCCGCCGGTCAGGCGGGCCGCGGGGCCGCCACCGTCTACGGCTACACCGATCGCAACGGCTCGCAGCAGTACAATAGCTGGCTCGCGCAGCGCCGCGCCAACCAGGTGAAGGACGCGATGGTGTTCCGCGGCCTGTCGGCCGAGAGCATCAAGGTCATGACGCCAGGCGAGGCCGATCCGGCCGTGCCGACCGCGGACGGCGCCGTCGAGCAGGCCAATCGCCGCGTCGTCATCGTCTTCGAGTAGGCGGGCCGGCTCAGGGCCATTCCACGGATCTCTCGGGCGCCATCCTAGGCGCCGAGGAATTCAGGCGGCGGCGCGCTCGTGGCGCGCGAGGCGGGCCTCCGCGCCCGCGACGGCCCATTCGATCACGCGCGTCATGACCAAGTAAACGATCGCCGCCGAGATGAAGATCTCATAGGGCGCGAAGGTCTTGGCGACGATCGTGCGCGCCACCCCGGTGATGTCGAGCAGCATGACCGTGCTGGCGTGGGCCGTCTCGACCAGGCGTTCGGCGATCGCGGCGGTCACGCCTGGCCCAGGGCGCCGGGCAAGGCCGCGAGGCAGGCCTCGACCTCGCCGATGGTGTTGTAGTGGGCGAGGCCGATCCTGAGAACGCCGCCCTTGTCCTCGAGGCCGAGCAGACGCACCGGCTCCAGGGCGTAGTTGTGGCCGTCCCAGACGTAGATCTCTTCGGCTGCCAGGGATTCGGCCAGGTCGCGCGGCTTTCGCCCCTCGACGGAAAGTGAGACCGTCGGCACCCGCCGCTCGAAGGCGTTGGGGTTGGTGATGCCGTGAACCGTGACGCCTTCCATGGTCTCCAGCCCTTCGATCAGGCGGCGCATCAAGGGCAGCTCGTGGGCCAGCAGGGCCGCCATGCCGGCGCAGAGGTCGCGCCGGCGCCCCTCGAGCTTCGGGTCGAGCCCGAGAGTGAAGTCCTGTCCCATCTCGCGGCCGATCCGGGCGAAGTAGTCGATCGCCGCCGTCGTGCCGGCCAGGCCTTCGTGGTTGAGCGTGCCGGTCTCGAAGTTGTGCGGCGGATCGTCGCCCGCCGCGCGCACCTTGTAGGGCTCCAGCTCGGCGAGCAGCGCTTCGCGCGCCCAGAGGATGCCGACGTGCGGCCCGAAGAACTTGTAGGCCGAGCAGACCAGGAAGTCGCAGCCGAGCGCCTGCACGTCGACCACGCCATGGGGCGCGTACTGCACGGCATCGACGTAGGTGAGCGCCCCCACCGCACGCGCCCGCTCGGCGATCGCCGCGACATCGTTGATCGTGCCGGTCAGGTTGCTGGCATAGCCGACGCAGACCAGGGCGGTGCGCTCGTTCAGGAGCGGGTCGAGCTGCGCCAGGTCGAACTCGTAGGTCTCGACGTCGAAGGGCAGGTAACGGACGGTCAGATCGAGATCGCGGGCCAGCAGAAGCCAGGGCGCGACGTTGGCATCGTGGTCCATGCGCGTGAGCAGGATCTCGTCGCCCGGTTTCAAGCGGCGAGCCAGCGAGCGCGAGAGATGCAGGGTCAGGGTCGTCATGTTGGCGCCGAAGACGATCTCGCGCGGCGAGGCGGCATTGACGAAATCCGCCATCGCCTCGTGCGCGGCCCAGACCAGCGCGTCGGCGGCGCGCGAGCTGCGAAAGGCCCCACCCAGGTTGGCGTTGGCCCGAATCAGGCAGTCGTTCATCGCGTCGATGACCGAGCGCGGCACTTGCGTCCCGCCGGGATTGTCGAGAAAGACCGGCGTCTTCCCGTTCCAGTTCTGCTTGAGGGCCGGGAAGCACGACCGCACCGCGTCGACGTCGAACAAGGGATCAGACCTCCACAAATCTTGCCGTGCCAGGCTCGCACAGCTTCATTATCGTGTCATCGATATGCCTTATATCCCCCTGGAGAGGGACAAGGGGAAAGAACTGTGACCAGCAAGCGGCGATCGCTGGGGCGCCGGTCGAGCAAGGCCTCTCGCGCTCGCGGTCACCTGGCCCGAGCCTCCGGCTTGATCGAGGCCATTGCCACAGCGGACTTCGTCGATCAGTTCGCCGGGACCAGCGCAGCGGTCGCATCGTCCGACCTTTTTGCGGTCTTCCTTTACGAGGGCGACGGGCCGCCGCGCTGCCTGCACCATAATTTCGACGAGGGCGAGGGCCGGCGCGGCCTGTCGAACTACCTCTCGCAGACCTACAGGCTGAACCCTTTCTTCGATGCCCACGCGCGCGGCATCCGGCCGGGCGTCTATCGCATCGGCGACTTGGTCGCGGCCAAACCGCGGAGGCGGCAGCCGCTCGATCTGCCGATCGTCATCACCGCGGAGGAGGAGATCGGCTACATCACCGAAGGCTGGCCGCCGAGCATGGCGGAGCTCGACGTCGCCGTGCCGCTCGACCGGCGCACGACCTGCGAGGTCAGCCTGCTGCGCGACCGTCGCCATGACTTCGCCGAGCCGGACATCGCCGCGCTGGCGGCCCTCTATCCGATCATGGCGAGCGCCTTCGGCAAACACTGGCAGCTTTGCCGCGAGCGCGGTCTCGGCCTGACGGCCGCGCCCGCCGACCGGCAAGAGGACGAGGACCCGCTCGGATCCTTGACGCCGCGCGAGCGCGAGGTTGTCGCCATGATCGTCGAGGGCTATTGCTCGGAGGCGATCGGCCGGCACCTGGAGGTCTCGCTCGAGACGGTGAAGACCCACCGCAAGCGGGCTTACGCCAAGCTGCGAATCTCCTCCCAGGCCGAGCTTTTCTCGCTGATCCTGGCCCACGAGCGCGGCTCGGCGGCGCGGCTTACGCGCGGGGGCTTACGGCCTCAGTAGTCGGCTGCCCGTCGCGTCGCGTCGAGAGGTGCCTCTCGCGGCGTCGAAGCACTAAGCCACATCGGACGAACTACTTCCTCCGTCATTGCGAGCCGGCGTCAGCCGGCGCGGCAATCCAGAGCCCACGCTCAGGCGTCGGCGGACTGGATCGCTTCGCTCCGCTCGCGATGACGCAGCATCGAATCGTCATTCGCCTTCAACAACGTTCACGCCGCCCCCCGGTGGACCACGAAGCCGAGCCCCTGGGTCTGGCGCTTGCGGTCGTAGCCGGTGAGCCGCACGTGGTGGTCGGGATAGGCGGTACGGCAGGCGCCTAGCTCGCCCATCACCGCGTCGACCTCGGTGAGATCGAACAGCGGCAGCTTCCAAAGGTACCAGTAGGTCTGCGAAGCGCGCTCCGGCTCGACGTGCTCGATCGCGCAGGTCCAGCCGCGCGACAGCATGTATTCGACCTGGCTGCGTACGGCCTTGGCGTCCATCGGCGTGAGATAGGAGAAAGTCTCCAGCCGTCGGCTTTGCGGATCGTCGAGCTGCGAGGGGTAGTTCTGGATGTTGCTCATCTCTCAGGCTCCATGAGTCGGGCGTTGCGGCCTTAGCCGGCGGCGGCGTCGAGCTTGTCGACGGTGTCGAACTCGAAGCGGATCTCTTTCCAGGTCTCCATGGCGGCCTTGAGCTCGCCGCTGTGCCGGGCGGCCTCGGTCAGGATGTCCTTGGCCTCCCGCTCCAGGTCGCGGCCCTGGTTGCGCGCCTGCACGCAGGCCTCGACCGCCACGCGGTTGGCCGCCGCACCGGCGGCGTTGCCCCAGGGGTGGCCGAGCGTGCCGCCGCCGAACTGCATCACCGCGTCGTCGCCGAAGATCCCGACCAGCGCCGGCATGTGCCAGACATGGATGCCGCCGGAGGCGACCGGGAAGAGACCGGGCATGTGGCCCCAGTCCTGATCGAAGAAGATGCCGCGAGCGCGGTTCTCCGGCACGAAGGATTCGCGCATGATGTCGATCCAGCCCAGCGTCGCGTCGCGGTCGCCCTCGAGCTTGCCGACGACGGTCCCGGAATGCAGGTGGTCGCCGCCCGACAGGCGCAGGCACTTGGCCAGCACCCGGAAATGGATGCCGTGGTGCGGATTGCGGTCGATGACGGCGTGCATCGCACGATGGACGTGCAGCAGCATGCCGTTGTCCCGGCACCAGTTGGCGAGCGAGGTGTGCGCGGTGAAGCCGGCCGTCAGGTAGTCGTGCATGATGATCGGCATGTCGAGCGACTTGGCGAACTCGGCACGCTTGTACATCTCCTCGACGCAGGGCGCGGTGACATTCAAGTAGTGGCCCTTGCGCTCGCCGGTCTCGGCCTCGGCCAGCTTGACCGCCTCGGCGACGAACTCGAAACGCTGGCGCCAGCGCATGAAGGGCTGGCTGTTGATGTTCTCGTCGTCCTTGGTGAAGTCGAGACCGCCGCGCAGGCATTCGTAGACGGCGCGGCCGTAGTTTTTGGCCGATAGCCCGAGCTTCGGCTTGATCGTGCAGCCCAGCAGCGGCCGGCCGTACTTGTTGAGCTTGTCGCGCTCGACCCGCATGCCGTTGGGCGGGCCG
>JAKSDN010000566.1 GCA_022360075.1 Kiloniellales bacterium
CAGCGCCGCCTCGGTCAGGGTCTCGTCGTAGACCAGGGCGACGCGGATGTAGCGCGCGCCCGGGTTCGCGCCGTCCTCGCCCGCGGCCTCTTCCAGGCCCCAGGCGCCGTCGCCGGCCGACATGTAGCCGCCGGGCAGGACTCGGATGCCGGCGCGCCGCCACAGCTCGACGGAGGCCGCCTCGCCGTCGCCGACGTCGAGCCAGAGGAAGAAGCCGCCCTTGGGCTGGCGATAGGCGAAGCGGTTGCCCAGCACGCGGGTGGCGACGGCGAAGTTGCGCCGGTAGAAGTCGCGGTTGGCCGCGACGTGATCCTCGTCCTGCCAAAGCCGCGTGCCCGCGGCGAGGACGGGTAGCGGCACGCCGGCGCCGCCGACCCGGAACATGGCATCGATCGATTCGACCAGAGCCGGATCGCCGACCACGAAGCCGCAGCGCAGGCCCGGCGCGCTCGAGCGTTTGGACAGCGAATGGAAGACCAGCACCCGCTCCAGCCCGCCATCGAGGGCCATGGCGGCCTGCAGGCCGCTCGCTGGCGGCTCCTCGTTGTAGATCTCCGCGTAGCATTCGTCGAAGGCGACGGTGAAGCCGTAACGCCGCGCCAGCCCGATCAGGGCCTTGAGCTCGTCGAGGTTGGCCGCGGCGCCCTGCGGATTCGATGGCGTGTTGAGGTAGCAGAAGGCCGTGCGCTCCAGAATCTCAGGCGCCAATCCGCCGAAGTCCGGCAGGAAGCCGTTTTCGGCCGTGGCCGGCACGAAGACCGGCTCGGCCCCGGCCGCCGCCGCGCCGCCGGCATAGACGTGGTAGAAGGGATTCGGCAGCAATATCGCCGGGCGCCGACCGTTGCGCCGCTCGGGCACGCAGGCGAGCGCGGCGAAGAACAGGCCCTCACGGCTGCCGGGCAGCGGCAGGATCGTGCGGGCCGGGTCGATCAAGCCGCCGGGCGCCTTCGTGTCTTCGGGCAGGCCGTAGCGGCGGATCAGCCAGTCGGCGCAGGCCTCCAGGTAGGCGGCATTGCCGCGCGGCGGCGGATAGCGCGACCAATCGGCGGCCGCCTTGGCGATCTCCTCGGCCACGAAGGCCGGCGGTGCCGATTGCGGCTCGCCCACGGAAAGCGCCACGGGCCGCCCGCCGGTCAGGGATTCCGGCAGCACCGAGAGATCGGGCTCCACCGGCGCCAGCAGGCGGTTCAGCCGGGCGAAGGGGTGGTAGGCCTGCAGCTTCGTGCGATCGATCATGGGGCGGCGCGACCCGGTTTGGCCGTGACGGCTGTTCCTCAACGCGGAAGTGTTGCCTCGCAGCCGCCGCTTGCAAGGGA
>JAKSDN010000379.1 GCA_022360075.1 Kiloniellales bacterium
GGGGCGCGAGCAGATCCTCAAGGTGCACATGCGCAAGGTGCCGCTGGCCCCGGACGTCGATGCCCGCGTGATTGCGCGCGGCACGCCGGGCTTCTCCGGCGCGGATCTCGCGAACCTGGTGAACGAGGCGGCCCTGCTGGCCGCGCGCGCCGGCAAGCGCGTCGTCACCATGATCGATTTCGAGAGCGCCAAGGACAAGGTGCTGATGGGCGCCGAGCGCCGCTCCATGGTGATGACCGAGGAGGAGAAGGAGCTGACCGCCTATCACGAGGCCGGTCATGCCCTCGTCGGCCTCTTCGTGCCGGGCAACGATCCGCTGCACAAGGTCACCATCATCCCGCGCGGCCGCGCGCTCGGCGTAACCATGAACCTGCCCGAGCGGGATCGCTACGGTTTCAAGAAGAACGAGCTCGAGGCCAAGCTCGCCATGATGTTCGGCGGCCGCATCGCCGAGGAGCTGATCTACGGCAAAGAGAGCATCACGACCGGCGCCTCGAACGACATCCAGCAGGCGACCAACCTGGCGCGCGCCATGGTCACCGAGTACGGCATGAGCGAGAAGCTGGGGCCGCTGCGCTACAACGAGAACCAGGAGGAGATCTTCCTCGGCCACTCGGTGGCGCGCTCGCAGCACGTCTCCGAGGCGACGGCGCAGATCATCGACGAGGAGATCCGCGCGCTGATCGAGGCAGCCGAGTGCAAGGCGCGCGAAGTGCTCAACGCGCACATGGAAGATCTGCACAAGGTCACCAAGGGCCTCCTCGAGTACGAGACCCTGACGGCCGCCGAGGTCCAGCAGATCCTCAACGACGAGGAGATCGATCGCTCCGACCCGACCGGCACCACCGGCGAGAGCGGCAGGCGCTCGTCCGTGCCGTCGAGCGGCAAGGCGAGCAAGCCCGGCAGCGACGACGCCGGCGGCATGGAGCCGGAGCCGCAGCCGGGCGCCTGAGCCCGCGCGCCCTTCGGCCGCATCGGCGGCGCTTTCAGCACCACGATCCGCTGCTGTAACATTCCTCTATGAACGAGGGTTTCTACTGCCGGCCGCTTGCCGTGGCCGCGGGCGTCGCCGCCGGTCCCGAGGCGCAGAGGCTGGCCGGCGGCGCTCTGAGCTTCGCCTTCTGCGAGGCGACGCACCGCCATGGCGGTAAGCGCGTTTCCGAGGTCTCGGCGTTGCGGGCGCTGCGGACCTGGGCGGAGGAGCGCGGGCTTCGGATCCACTTCGAGGCGTGGCTCGCGCGCCTGAGCGCGCCGCGCCCCGACTTCGCCGGTCTGGCGATGGACCGCCCATGGGTCATGGCGGTGATCAACGTCACGCCCGACAGCTTCTCCGACGGCGGCGACCGCTTCGATCCGGGACGCGCGGTGGCCGACGGGCTCGCGATGCAGGCCGCCGGTGCGGCGATTCTCGACGTCGGCGGCGAATCGACCCGACCCGGGGCCGAACCGGTGACGGCCGACGAGGAGCTGCGCCGGGTCATCCCGGTCGTGCGGGCCCTGGCCGAGCAGGGCGCGCTGGTCTCGATCGACAGCCGCCAGCCCGCGGTCATGGCCGAGGCGCTGGCGGCCGGCGCGCGCATCATCAACGACGTCACCGCGCTCGCCGGCGATCCGCAGAGCCTGCGCCTGGCGGCGGAAGCCCAGGTGCCGGTGGTGCTGATGCACATGCGCGGCGAGCCCCGGACCATGCAGGCCGACCCGGTCTACGACGACGTGGCCTTGGACGTTTACGACTGGCTCGAAGCTCGGGTCCAGGCCTGCGAGGCGGCAGGACTGCCGCGCGCGCTGCTGGCGGTGGACCCCGGCATCGGTTTCGGCAAGACCGTGGACCACAACCTGCGGCTGCTCGATCGGCTGGCCCTGTTCCACGGCCTCGGCTGCCCGCTGGTGCTCGGTGTCAGCCGTAAGAGCTTTATCGGCAAGATTTCCCGTGATGAGCCGCCGAAGGCGCGCCTGCCCGGATCGCTGGCGGCCGCCCTCGCCGGGATCGAGCGGGGCGCTCAGATATTGCGCGTGCACGACGTCGCCGAGACCCGTCAGGCGATCGACGTCTGGCGCGCCATCGTTACGGCCGAGCCTGCCGTTTTGGCCGCGAGCGCGTGAGAATCGGCACGGAAAAGCCGTAATTTCTTCGTAATTTCTTATGTGATCTCAGGCTATATGGAGACCGCTCTATTCTGCTAGAACGCCGATTAAACGGCTTGCGCCCTCTCCGATTGACGTAGAGAAGAGGCCAATGCGAAAGCTCTTTGGCACCGATGGGATTCGCGGCACCGCGAATCAGGAACCGATTACCGCGCGCACGGCCCTCGAGGTCGCGATGGCGGCCGGCGCGCAGTTCACCCGCGGCGACCACCGGCACCGGGTGGTGATCGGCAAGGACACGCGGCTCTCCGGCTATATGCTGGAGCCGGCACTGACCGCCGGGTTCATCTCGGTCGGCATGGATGCGGTCTTGCTGGGGCCTCTGCCGACGCCGGGCGTGGCCATGATGACCCGCTCTCTGCGCGCCGACCTCGGCGTCATGATTTCGGCCTCGCACAATCCTTACCGCGACAACGGCATCAAGCTGTTCGGCCCGGACGGTCACAAGCTCTCCGACGAGGTCGAGGCCGCGATCGAGGGCCGGATCGACAACGGCGCCGAGGCCGACCTCGCGCCCTCCGACGAGCTCGGCCGTGCCAGCCGCCTGGACGACTCGGTCGGCCGCTACATCGAGTTCGTCAAGAACACCTTTCCCCGCGGCTTGCGGCTCGACGGGCTCAAGATCGTCGTCGACTGCGCTCATGGCGCGGCCTACAGGGTGGCGCCGCAGGTGCTCTACGAGCTCGGTGCCGAAGTGGTGCCGATCGGCGTCGACCCCGATGGCTTCAACATCAACCGCGGTTGCGGCGCGATGGCGCCCGATACCATGCAGGCGGCGGTCGCCGCGCATGGCGCCGATCTCGGCCTCGCGCTCGACGGCGATGCCGACCGCGTGATCCTCGCCGACGAGGGCGGGCGCCTGGTCGATGGCGACCAGCTCATGGCGCTGGTGGCGCTCTCCTGGTTGCGCGCGGGGCAGCTTGAGGGCGGCGGCGTCGTCGCCACGGTGATGTCCAACCTCGGGCTCGAGCGCTTCCTGCAGGAGCTCGGCCTTGCCTTGGTGCGCACGCCTGTCGGCGACCGCTACGTGGTCGAGGCCATGCGCGCGAAGGGTTGCAACGTCGGCGGCGAGCAGTCGGGCCACATCGTACTCTCCGACTACACCACGACGGGCGATGGGCTGATCGCCGCGCTGCAGATGCTCGCCGTTTTGGTGCGAGCCGAGCGTCCGGCCAGCGAGATCATGCAGGTCTTCGAGCCATTGCCGCAGCTCCTGAAGAACGCGCGCTTCAACGGCGGCTCGCCGCTCGAGGACGGCCGTGTGCGCTCGGCGATCCAGGACGGCCAGGCCCAGCTCGGCGAGGCCGGCCGCCTGCTGATCCGCAAATCCGGCACCGAGCCGGTGATCCGCGTCATGGCCGAGGGCAGCGACGAGATGCTGATCGGCCAGGTCGTCGACGGCATCGTCGAGACGATCGAAGCGGTGGGGCGGTGACGTCGCGGAGCTCCAACGCCGCTTGACACCCCTACGTCGAGTTGGAGAGAACTGAGCGCGTTTTGGCGAAGGTTCCTCTCCATGATGACCGCATCATTACCCCTCCATGAGATGTCACCCTCGGGCTTGACCCGAGGGTCCACGGCTGCCCTAGGACGCGGGCAAGTGCGCAGTTCGGCTCGCTGGTTGCTGCCGCCTCCATGGATGCTCGGGTCAAGCCCGAGCATGACAAGATTGAGAGATTGGAGGGCCAACAAGGCACGCTTGGTGAATCGGATCGGCTGCGGACGCCAGATCCCGCGCCAACCTTCCTTGCCAGGAGCCTCCGACTCATGAAAGGCCGTGTCCTCATCGTTGCCGGCTCGGACTCCGGCGGCGGGGCCGGCATTCAGGCCGACATCAAGGCGACGACGGCGCTCGGCGGTTTCGCGGCGACGGCGATCGCGGCGTTGACCGCGCAGAACACGCGCGGCGTCTTCGGCGTGGTCGGCATCGAGCCCGCCTTCGTGCAGCAGCAGATGACCCTGGTGCTCGAGGACATCGGCGCCGATGCGATCAAGACCGGCATGCTGGCCGAGCCGGCGATCATCGAGGCGGTGGCCGAGGTCCTGGCGCGTCCCGAGGTCGCGCCGATCCCCTTGGTCGTCGATCCGGTGATGGTGGCGCAAAGCGGCGACGCGTTGCTGAGCGCCGGCGCCGAGCGCAGCTTGAACGAACGTCTCGTGCCGAAAGCCACGCTGCTGACGCCGAACGTACCCGAGGCCGAGCGTCTGACGGGCTCGCCCATCTCCGATGCCGCGACGATGGAGGCGGCGGCGGTGACGCTGCTTCAGCGAGGACCCAAGGCCGTGCTGCTGAAGGGCGGGCACATGGCGGGCGAGGTCCTGACCGATGTGCTGGCGACGGCCGAGGGCTGCGAGCGCTTCGAGAGCCCGCGCATCGCCACCGTGCACACCCACGGCACGGGCTGCACGCTGGCCTCGGCCATCGCCACCGGCCTCGCCCAGGGCCTCTCGATCCGCGACGCCGTCGCGCGCGGCCGCGACTACCTTCAGGCGGCGATCCGACACGCGCCCGGCTTCGGCCATGGCGCCGGGCCGGTCGATCATCTCGCGGGCGCGCCGGGGCTCGCCGACGAGGTGTTGAAAAGCTAAGTGCACGCCGGAGCGAGCCATGACGATGTCTGCTCGGAACATCTGCAGCTACGGATTGGCGTTCGTCGTCCTGTTCTCGCTGGCCGCCTGTCAAGTGGCGCCGCGCGAACCGAGCCAGGGCGCAACGGGTGAGGACGCGGCGGCTCCCGAGACGGCGGCGCCGAGCGAACCTCTCGATCCGGACATCGAGGCGGGCGTCGGCGATTTCTGGTCCGTTCAAGCGACGTCCGGCACGGCGGGCGTGATCGACGCGATCAAGCGCTGTCATGCTGAAATCGAGGTGACGTGGCAGGCGCGGCGCTGCATCGCCATGGATATGACCGCGCTCTTCTTCGACAGCGCACAGGTCACGCGTGGTGAGAGCGCGCCCCTACCGTTCCTGGGACGCGACCGCGTCGTGCTACGCGCGGACGACGCCCTGGCCAAGGTGGGCCTGGCGGTCTCCGAGCGGCTGTCGGAGATCAGCTACGTTCAACGGCAAGCCGTCGAGGCCAACCTCGCCTACACGCAGGACAAAGCCGAGTAGGATTCCGCCACCTTAAAGCGACGACCCGAAGCTCTCCGAGGGACCGGCCTCGATCAGGCCGTCCAGGCGGCGCAGGGCCTTGGCCAGCAGGTCGCGGTCGCGCGGCGGGCCGATCGAGATCTTGATCGCGTGCGCGATGGTCTGACGGCCAATGGTGAAGGCCTCGGCCGGCGTCACCTCGATGCCGCGGCGCCCGGCCTCGACGGCGAAGTTGGAAGAGCGCCAGGGATCGGGCAGGTGTAGCCAAAGGAAAAGGCTGCCGGGCGGGCCGATCGGATCCCAGCGTCCCAGAATATCGAGAGTCAGAGCGCGGCGCGCCTCGGCCTCCTCGCGATGGCGGGCGAGGATGCGTTCGGCGCTGCCGTCGCGGATCCAGCGGGTCGCGACCTCCGCCATCAGCGGCGGCGCCATCCAGCAGGTGGCGCGCACGGCGGCCGTCAGGCGCTCGCTGGTGCCGGGCGGGCTGGCGATGTAGCCGATGCGCAGGCCCGGTGCGACGCTCTTGGACAGACTGGTCAAGAAGTAGGTGAGCGCAGGCGCGAAGCTCTGTAGCGGCGGCGGGCGCTCGTCGGTGAAGAGGCCGAAGATGTCGTCCTCGATCACCGGCAGCCCATGGGCCTCGGCGATCGCCCCGATCTCGCGCCGCCGGGCTTCCGGCATGATTGTCGTGGTCGGGTTCTGGAATGTCGGGATGCAATAAAGCGCCTTCGCGTCGCCGTTACGGCAGGCGGCGGCAAAGGCCTCGGGCCTAATGCCCGCCTCGTCGCAGGCCAGGCCCTCGAGCCGGATGCCGAGCAGGCGCGCGACGGTCTGCAGGCCGGCGTAGGTCAGGGACTCGCAAAGCACGCGGTCACCCGGCCGGGTCAGCGCGGCCAGGCAGACGGTGATCGCGTGTTGCGCGCCGGCCGTGACGATCACCGCATCGGGCGCCGCTTCGACCCCGCTGCGGGCGAGCCAGAGCGCACCTGCGGCCCGATGCTCGGCGAGCCCGGCATGGGCCTGGTAGTCGAACAGACGGGACGCCTGCGGGTCCTTCGCGATCGTCGACAGGGTCGGCTCGACGAAGGGGTCCTGGCCACTGGGCGGCGGAAAGGCGCTGCTGAGGTTGATCCGCTCGGGCGCATCGGCGGTCTGGTCCGGCGTCATGGGCAGCTCGAGCAGCAGCGGGGCCCGCACGTAGGTGCCGCGGCCGACCTCGCCGCTGATCAGACCGCGCCGCTCGGCTTCGGCATAGGCCCGGCTGACGGTCCCGACCGTGACTCCCAGGCCCCAGGCCAGGTCGCGGTGGGTCGGCAGACGCTCGCCGGCCTGCAAGCGACCCTCCGCGATGTCTTGCGAGAGTGCGTCGGCGATCGCGATATAGCGCGGACCGCTGCGGCTCTCCAACTCCGGCATCCAATTTGTCATGGTGACAATAATATCATTGACGTCGATTGTCCTCAAGTCTTATCTCTATTGTCACTATAATGAAAGCAAGCATTGCGCTTTGTATGGAGGATTGAATGCACACAATATCGCAGCATCAGCCCCCTGCAGGCGCCTGGACCGCCTCCGGGCGCCTGTTCTCTCCCTTCGCCGTTCTGTCGCGCGCGGTCGTGAAGGTGGTCCAGACTCTCCTCGTTTGGGACGAGCGCCACGTTCAGCGACGCGCCTTGGCATCGCTCGACGATGCCATGTTGAAGGACATGGGCCTGTCGCGTGCCGATGCGGAGCGGGAAGCGTCAAAGCCGTTCTGGCGCGCGTAAGCCCGCCATGGCAGACGGCCTCGCCATCGGCACGGTGACCGCGCGCCGGCGCGGGACGATGATCGCTCTCGCGCTGGCCGCGATCGCCATCTGGGCCGGCACGCCGGCGGTGACCAAGCTCGCCGTCGGCGCGCTCGACGCCCTGGCCGTGGGCGCGCTGCGCACCCTGATCGCGGCGGCCGTTGCCTTGCCGCTGGTGTTTCTGGCCGGCCTCCGCCCGCCGCGCAGCCCGGCGGGGCGCGTCTTTCTCGCGGTCTCCGGCATCAGCGGCTTTGCCCTCTTTCCCGTCCTGTTCAGCTTCGGCGTCGCGCGCACCAGCGCCGGGCACAGCGCGCTGATCCTCGCCGTCCTGCCGATCTTCACGGGCTTCATCGCCGCCTTGCTGGAGCGGCGCCGGCCGGTCGGCCGCTGGTGGGCGGGCGCCGCGATCGCCTTGGTCGGAACCTATCTGCTGGTCGATGCACGTTTCGGCCTCGCCGGCGCCGGGGCGACACTGGAGGGCGACCTGATCGTTCTGCTGTCCTGCATCTTCGCCTCGAGCGGCTACGTCGCGGGTGCCCGCGCCGCCCGCGAGGTCAGCGCCTGGGCTGTCTCGCTCTGGGGCCTCATCATCGGCGCGCTCGTCCTGCTGCCCCTCGTGGCGCTCTCCGTGCCGCTGGCCCCCTTCTTGGACGCCGGCTGGCCGGTCTGGACGGCGCTGTTCTATCTCGCCGTGATCGTCTCGATCGTCGGCTACGCGGCCTGGTACCGGGCGCTGGCGCTCGACGACATCGGGCGCACCGGCCTTCTGCAGTTCGTCCAGCCGCTATTCTCCGTGGTCATCGCCGTGCTCCTGCTGGGCGAGACGGTGACCTGGTCGATGGCGCTCTCGGGTCTGGTGATCCTGTTCGGCGTCGCGCTGGTGCAGTTTCGGCGCCGACTCTAAGCTTCCAAGCACTGTGAGGTCCCCATGACGAGACAGATCCCGATCTATCAGGTCGATGCCTTCGCCGACCGGCTCTTCGCCGGCAACCCGGCGGCCGTCTGTCCGCTTGAGGACTGGCTGCCCGACGCGCTGCTGCAGGCCATCGCTTCGGAGAACAACCTCTCCGAGACCGCCTTCCTGGTGCGCCGGGACAGCGACTACGAGCTGCGCTGGTTCACCCCGGTCTACGAGGTCGATCTCTGCGGCCAC
>JAKSDN010000805.1 GCA_022360075.1 Kiloniellales bacterium
CTGCTGACCGCGCCAAGGATGCTGAAAAAGGCCCTTCTCTCCAAGATCTCTCGCGAGATCGAGACCCACTCGAAGGCGAAGCCGGGCCTGATTCGGTTCAAGACCAATGCGCTCGAAGACGCCGACATCACGGAAGCCCTCTATCGGGCATCACAAGCCGGTGTGAAGGTCGAGCTCATCGTGCGGGACAGTTGTCGAATTCGACCCGGGATTCCCGGTGTTTCCGAGACCGTGTCGGTCATCAGCGTCCTCGGACGTTTCTTGGAGCATTCCAGGATCTACTACTTTCGAAATGGCGGCGCGGAAGAGTACTTCATCGGCTCGGCCGACCTGATGACCCGAAACCTGGAGAGCCGGGTCGAGCTCGTAACGCCCGTGGAAGATCCGGTTCTGCGCCAGGAGCTTCGCAACATCCTGGAAACTCAGCTCTCCGACCGGCGCAACGTTTGGGAGATGCGCGAAGACGGAAGCTACGTGCGGCGCACGCCGGGGCGGGGCCGAAACGCGCGGGGCTGCCAACAACTGCTGGTCGACATGGCCGAGAAGCGCCAGGGCGAGGCCAACCGCTTACGCCGACGCAGACCCCGGGCCATAGCGCGGAGGGCCATCAAGTAGAAATCGCTGCATCCGCGATCCGACCGCCGGTCGCGAAAGCAACGAGGCCTGACCAAGGTGGCTTTCCACGGGCATTAGTTGCTTGCTGGCAAAGCGGCTTTGCCGAAAGACCTTGCAAAGTCCGAACTAGGCGATCTTGACGACAATGTCATGCAACGTATTCCCAGCACGAGCCAGGCGATCTGCCGCATTGGACATATGTCGATAGATCTCTCGACGTTTCAGCCTGTCCATGACCTCTTCGAGCACCTGCAGGTCGCTGTCTGCTCGGCGGTCGGAGCCGTGACCGATTCGGCGCTCCACGGACTCTGCGGTATCAAACAACTCGACCAAAGCCTTTCTGTAGACCTTCTCGACGTTTCGCTCAGCCTTATGGGCCGCCGCCGCCCCCTCCTCGGCCTGTATGGCGTTCTTTCGTAGCTGCCGGAAGCCGTGCTGGAGTCCTTCGGTACCATCCCTGAGGTGCTGCGACATCTGCAGCGTGAACTTGTCGGGTGTCACGCTCAGGAGCTCCATTTCTCGCACCGTCGTCTTGGCGTAGTTAATGACATGGTCCACATCGACGATGGCCCGGTAGATATCTTCTCGGTCCATCGGCGTTGAGAACGCTCGGTTCAGAACGTCGAGGTTGCGCCGTTTCAGCTCATCACCCTCCTTCTCCATCTCCCGAACGTGCTTGCCCACGACCGCATCACGACTCTCCATGAAGTTCACCAGTTCATCGAGCGTTCGAACCGCCTGATCGCACTGCTCGTCAACCAAGGCGAAAAAATCGGGCGTCCTCGGCAACACGCGATCGACCAAACGGGTCAGTAGGGAGTTCGACCTCGTCAACACGTTACGCCTCCGTCGGTCACCTCTCTCATACGCTGTCCAGCTCCCACGGGTTTCACCCGGCCACCAACATCGTTCCCCGGACGATCAAATAGGTGAGCACCCCGGCGAGCGCCGCTCCTGGAATCGTAAGGGCCCAGGTGGCGAGGATTTCCCTTGCCTTATTCCAGTGCACCGCTTTCGGACGCTCAGACGCGCCGATGCCCATGATCGCCGAACTGGTCACATGAGTGGTCGACACCGGTCCGCCGAGCAACGCAGCGCCAAAAATCACGCCGGCCGAAGAGACTTGGCCGTCGACCGCATGCAAGGGCCGGACTTTGTAGATCCCGAAGCCGATTGTACGCACGATGCGCCACCCGCCCGAGAGGACGCCAAGGGTGATGGCGCTGGCGCAGACCAGGACGACCCAGAAAGGCACAGCGAACTCGCTGATGAAGCCGCCCATCAGCAGCACCATTGTGATGATGCCCATGCTCTTCTGCGCATCATTGGCGCCATGGGAGAAGGCCATGCCGGCGGAGGAGAAGTACTGGCTCAATCGCAGGTATCTGTTGATGCCGGGCCGCGCCGCACGCAGCAGGAAGCTCATCAGCCGGTGCAGGACGAAACCCACCCAGAAACCGATCACCGGAGACAGAATCAGGGCCACCAGCACCTTCAGAACACCGGTCAAGTGGCCGGTCTCAAAGAACGTGGCGAATCCCCAGACGACATGTTGCGGGCCGGCAGCGACCACGACGGGGCCGGCCAGGCCGCCGACCAACGCGTGGGACGAGCTGGAGGGTATCCCGAACCACCATGTCGCCATGTTCCACCCGATCGCGCCAATAGCCCCGCAAAGCACGACGGTCAAAGAGACCGACGCTGCGAGATCTCCCATATCGATGAATTTACCGATCGTGTTCGCAACCGCAGTCCCTCCCAGCAGAGGGCCGAGAAACTCGAAGATCGCCACCACCGTCACGGCCTGTATCGGCGTCATAGCCCTTGACGCGATTGGGGTCGCAACGATGTTGGCGGCGTCGTGAAAGCCGTTGGTGTAGTCGAAGACGACAACCACGATGATCGCGGCCACGGCCAGTGAGTAGGTCAGATCCATGGGCAACGTCCCACAGATCTGGATACCGCCGTGGCATCGTCTTTCCTGGGCTCTCTCCCTTGAAAGGCAGATGCGTCACCATAAACGGGGCTACTAGATGGCCGATGAAGGACATACGTTTCCATTCCGCCCCGGCTCGACGTGGGCATGCCACTATCGTCAGGTGAAGTCCGCTCACCCATCTCGGCTTCCTCTTGACCTCGCTGCCGTGGCGGAAGGTCGCGAACGCCGTGGCCAACGCCGCCTGTCGCCGGTCGAGCTACCTCGATTTCCACCGGTCTCCACGACCCGACTGCCGCGCAATCATCGACCGAGCTATCGTTTTCAGATCTTCCAGCATATTGCCGAGGCGGAACATTGATCTCACTCAACTTATCCGGACGCGTTTCAGCTTTGTTCACAGGAAATGCACGGATGAGGAAGCCACATCAGATTCTATCGCTCTGATCTACCAGTGAAATTCTCGTGAAGCAGCCGGACGCCTATCCTCTACGCCGCAATCGCGCTGACCGTTTCATGATGTAAATCAATGTCGTGCGCGCGGCTCAGTGAGAGCGTGATCTGATTCCGCCAGCATCTCTTGGGATGTCGTAAGATGGAATTCTTGCTCGGCGTATGGCCTGGCACCCTAAAGGGCGATGGCTTGTGCCTGTTCCGTTCCCAGCCGGCGCGCAGGGTCGGCGATGAGAAGTCCTTGCGGTCCGGGCGCCTGAGGCGCCGACGCCAAACTGGACCATCCCATCACAGATCTATTCGTCAGGCCTCTGCCTGTTGCGAGGGCCCTCGCAAAGGCCCTCGCAACAGGCGATCCTTGGGACCTCAAAGAGGGTAAAGCAGTGCAAGTGAGCGACATAGTCGAAAAAAAAGGCGACCGGATCGTTTCGACCAGTCCCGGCACGGAAGTCAGCCAGATCGCGCGTACCATGGAGCAAGAGCGCGTTGGCGCCACCTTGGTCCGGGCCGCTGACGGCCAAGTGCTCGGGATCATCTCCGAGCGCGACATTGTGCACGGCATCGCTCAACGAGGTTCGGAGGCTCTGGAGATGCGGGCGTCAGAGCTGATGACGAGTTCCGTGATTACGTGCGATCTGGAAACCGATGTCGAGGAGCTGATGGCAAAGATGCTGTCGGCGCGAATCCGCCATTTGCCCGTTGTCCGGGGGGATGAGTTGTTGGCGATCATTAGCATCGGTGACGTCGTCAACTCGGTCGTCAGCGAGCTCAAGTGGATGAGGTCGGCGCTTCAGGACCAGGTGATGAAATCCGCCGCTTGGTCGGTTGAGGAAGACCTGGAATAATGCGGGTCGGCTCGCTCCCCCGCCAGCGGACAGGATTGGGCGAGATCGGTATTTGCACACCGGCGCGTGCAGGCCGCTGGCCTTGTGGAATCGCGGCTTCGACGCGCATCAAACCCTCTTGGTCCAAGTGGTCGCGACTGTTTGAGCGACGTCAGGTACAAGGATAGCTAGACCATTCCATGGCCAAAACCTTGGTTGTCGGAGGAGATGCGCACGCCCCGAGGGTCCCCTTCCTTCGAGGCATATTGACGCGGTCCCTGCAGGACGCGGGTTTGTCTTTCGACGACGCCTATGCCCTGGCGTCGAGCGTCCGCGACGAGCTTGCCGAGACATCGGAGATCAGCACCGACGAGTTGCACAACGCTGTGCTCAAACGTCTCTCCGAGCGTTTCGGCGGCGCCATCGTGCAGCGCTACGAGGCCCCGGCCAGCGGCACCATGACCGTCTTGGTGCGCGACGCGAAGGGGCAAGCCACACCATTTTCAAGGGAACAGCATCGGCGGCACCTGGAATCCAGCGGCTTGACCTATGAACAGTCTGCAGCGGTCACGTCCAAGCTTTTCGACCACCTGATGAAATCAGCGAAGCGCGAGATCAGCTGGCGCCATTTGGGGTTGCTCACCTATCGATACCTGCACCAGGCGGTCGGTTCACAAGCGGCGCGGCGCTTTCTGGTGCTGGTCGACTTCTATCGCGGCAAGCGCCCGATCATTCTGCTCATCGGCGGGACGCCGGGCTGCGGCAAGAGCGAGGTCGCGACCGAGGTCGCCCATCGGTTGGAGATCGCCAGAACACAGTCGACCGACCTTTTGCGCGAAGTGATGCGCCAGATGATTCCCGAGCGCCTCCTGCCCGTTCTGCATACTTCTTCTTTCAATGCCTGGTGGGCGTTACCGACCCGTACTCGCTCGGAAGACGACCCGGAGGCCCTGCTGGTCGACGGCTATCGCGCTCAGGCGGATCTGCTCTCCGTGCCTTGTGAGGCGGTGATTCGCCGCACGCTGCAGGAAGGGACCTCCCTGGTCTTGGAGGGCGTGCATGTCCAACAGGAACTGGTCTCAAGGATACCCAAGGACAGCGATGCGGTCGTCGTGTTCGTCATGCTCGCGGTCCTGAGCCCGGAGCGGCTGAGGGAGCGCATTGCCCGACGGGGCAATGAGGCGCATCAACGAAGGGCCGAGCGCTACCTGGAGAACTTCGAGCAGATCTGGCGCCTGCAGTCGCACCTCCTCTCGGAGGCGGACCGCTGGCATGTCCCGATCGTCCTCAATCACAACAGGGAGCAGGTGATCAGAGATCTTATGAAGACCGTCGTTGACCGGCTTCTGATCGATTTCTCCGCCGCGCCACAGGAGGTCTTCCTCTAGCGCCGTCCTGCGCGTGAGCCGATCAGCGCCGGACCGGAGCCTCAGGCCGAGCTGGCGCTGCGCCGGGCCGCCATTGCACGTCCCAACGCCTTCTTGTCTGCCGTCGTCAGCCGTGCCTCCGCCAAGGGGAGGACGGCCCGATTCTCCCAAATCAGGTGGCGCCGCTGGGTTTCCACGAAGGCCCGCACATCCGCGAGAAAACGAGTCGGGTTCGAAGGGGCTCCCGCCTCGACAATCGTTTCGAGCTCCCTGAGGATGGGTTCGACCAAACCCATGTCCAGCTCATGCTCGGATGTAAGCTGGGCGAGGATCAGCTCGAGTCCTTCATGGCCGGCGCAGCGGCGCGTCAGGACCGGAAAGAGATCCTCTTCCTCATCCTTGATGTGACGTGGCAGGTCCTCGGACAGAAAACGCCGGAGCGAGCTCGCCCAATCCGCCACGGGTTCCAGACCAAGAAAGTTGAAGAGCTCGTCTAGCTGATCGCAAACCTGAGATTGGCGATCGTGTTCCCGCCGGATCAGTTCGAGCGGATCGTCGAGCGGATCGAAAAGGCGCCCAGGGTCTGGCGGTTCGAGGAATTCGAAGAGCTTCATGGGTCGCCGTTCGCCTCCCTGATCGCAGTGGGCTCGGTTAGACGTCGCCCTCCATCATCGAGTCAACCGCTCTCGCGCCGGAAAGACCGACAGCGCCGTGCCCCGGAGCTTCGGCAGACCGCCTCGACGAAAGTAAATCGCCCGTACGCACGGCGGGTCCACCTGTGATCTCCAGGATGTCGCGCATAAGCTGCGCTTGCTGATCCTTGCGGGCTGCATCTTCCCAAGACGTCGTGTCCGGCGGTGCATTTGCACCGGTGACTTGGCCGTCGCCACCTAGTAGTCGGGCGCGGGCGACTGATACGTAAGCCCTCGCCACCAACTTGAACTCGCCGATCCGAGAGAGGTCGGACTGCAGGGCGAGAAACGATCTCCTCATCCCTGCCCTCAACTGGCATTCGGTCCACGACGCAAGCTCGAGGTATTGGAAGATCAGGTCCAGCGGCTCGAGCAGATGCTCTTTGCTTGCCTCGTCAAGGTTATCGACAACCACGACCAGGCGCTCGAGAACGCAATAGTGGTCGAAAAGATCGATCCAGTTCGGCGGCTTGACCTCGACCATCGCTCTCCTTCGCCCTCCCGACAAAGAGAACACGAACGCCGATTTAGGACTGAATTAGACGCGTTCGCCGGATGGCAGCGCATTGACTCAGGTCAATAAATGCAACGGCCCTCGTTCGACTCGCCAAAGGCTCAACCGTTCACCGCGTTTATGTGCCAGCGCGTCTGGCCGTTCTTTGGGGGCGTCAGAAAAACCAAATCCGCGCTACTGATCGAGGTGGTCATATCCATCTCGAAACCGAAATGCTGGCACAGCACGCGAAACACGCCGGAGTGCGCGATCACGAGCACGGGCGAAGGACCAGAGATCGATCGCATTGCGGCCACCACGCGGGCCGAGAAGGCTTCCAGGGTCTCGACGCTCTCCGGATTTGGCGTGCGGGGACGTTCGGATTTGGGCCTGCCCTCATAGATGCCCCAACGCCGCTCCATGAGGCCCGGCAGAGGGTATCTGGGCGCCCCGGTCAGAACCGAGACGATCGACGCCGTCGTCCAGGCCCTCTGGAGCGGGCTGGCGTAGATCGATCCGAGGTCGTGACCGATCATGCGCTGCCCGGCGTCCTCAGCGGTCTTGCGTCCCGTCGCGCTCAACGCCGTATCCACCTGACCCTGTAGAATGCCCGCCTGGCTCTCTCGCGTCTCGCCATGACGCAAGAAATAGAAAGGCGAAACGTCGAACACAAAGTCGGAACCCATCGTGCGCCCTCTACTCGTGAAATCGCGACCTTGTGGGCCGATCCCAGCGACAAGCGAGATGATCGCGTGCCCCGAACCCACTCCCGGGCGTCGAACTCGGCCTTCGCCGGTGCAATCTGAGTACCCCGTCCGCGCTCACGTTACTGCGACGAAGAGGAGTTTTGTACCCTTCGGCTTAAGGGATGTCGCATTTGGTCCTCCGAACATCAAAGCCTGGCGCACCCCACGGCCCGAATCTCGAAATTCGACCTGCCAAGCCCGGCGTAGATGCAACAAATGGCATCGGCTGATCTGGAAACGCTGTGCTTGGGGGGCGAAGAGCTGGTTGCCCCGACCTGAGCCCGGTTTTCCCTCCAGTCATAAGTAGAGCCCATGCTGGTTTAGGCGCTGGTGGGCCGGCTGTGCAATGGGGTGGATCGTGGAGCCGCCATCGAGCTCAAGCGATCTGCCCCATTGCCTGGCAAACTCGGTCGGTGTCAGGTTGGCCAGGCTCGAATGCGGCCGTGACCGGTTGTGGTCGTTTCGCCAATCCTCGAGTACGGCTTTGGCCTCTGCCAGCGAAGTAAAGAGCGTCTCGTTGAGACACTCGTCCCGCAAGCGACCGATGAAACTCTCGACGAATGCGTTCTGCTGCGGCCCTCACCCTGAGCCAGTCGAAGGGGCCTGGCGCGATGGTGTGCCAGTCTACTGATACTGACCATTCCTGGCTCCACTTAAGGATCGCCGTCGAAGTCAGCTCGCTGCCGTTGTCGGACACGCAGGCCTTGGGCTTGCCGCGCCGCGCGATGATCGCATTGAGCTCGCGCGCAACCCGCACGCCGGGCAAGGAGGTGTCGGGCACCAGAGCCAGGCATTCGCGGGTGAAGTCATCGACCACGGCCAGGATCCGAAAGCATCGCCCGTCGGTGAAGGCGTCCGAGGCGAAGTCGAGTGACCAGCGCTGGTTCGGCGCCTCGGGTAGGGCCATCGGCCGGCGCGTGCCCCGGCGCTTCTCCTCGCGATAGATCCGCCGGAAACGCTTGTGGTTCACATGAAGGCCCTCGCGGCCCAGCAGAACCTGCAGACGACGATAGCCGAAGCGCCGGCGTGCCTCCGCCAGCTCCCGAATGCGCTGTCGCAAAGCCGGATCGTCCGACCGCAAGGCGCGATAGCGCACCGAGCAACGGTCAGCCCCGACGATCGAGCAGGCCCCCCGCTGGCTGATCCCGTGAGCCTCACAGGCATAGGCCACCGCGGTGCGCTGAGCGGCGGGCCCTACCACCTTTTTGCGTTCAGGTCCTTGAGAACCGCATTGTCCAGCATGGCCTCCGCCAAGAGCTTCTTCAGCTTCGCGTTCTCGTCTTCCAAGGCCTTCAGACGGCGCGCGTCGGAGACCTCAAGGCCGCCGTACTTGGCCTTCCATTTGTAGAACGTCCCCTCGCTGATCCCGTGCCGGCGGCAAACATCTGCCGTCCTCTGGCCAGCTTCCGGCGCTTCGCGCGCTGCGGCGCAGCCTTCAGAATCCCGACAATCTGTTCCTCGCTGAACCGTGAGCGCTTCATAGGTCCGTCTCCCTCTCATGCGACGCACTCTACATCTTCCTGGAGGAGTTCCAGGGGCTCAGGTCACCCGGGCCAAGGGTATGACTTCAGACTGAACTGTGACCGCCGCGCTCAGATGAGAGGTAGTCAGGCCCACCAATGAGTATCAACCGAGAACAGCGCTCACCCGTCTTGTTTGCAGTTGGTTTGCAAATGCCGGAAAGAGCGGGTTGCGTTCCCGCTCCGTTCGAAACCGGGTGAAAGCTAGGTCCTTGAAATGGCGGTGCAGAGAGTCTCGAGCGAACCCGTCTCTGCCGAAACTCCTGTTTAGCAGGGACAATAGAGGGAATTTCTCAAATCTGCGCCCCAATGATGCCCTGACCAGCCGCATAGCCCCCTGATTTTCTTGGCATTTGCCATCGAATTCCCTACTCAATGGAACAGGGAAATTTCTGGACGGAACTGGGAAGTTCAGATCGGGAGCAAGGAATTCGCTTGCCACGTGGGCATGCCGCCGTAAGGAACCCGCGGGTTCAAATCCCGGGCGCGCAGCCGTCGATATCAGCAGAGGCTTTTCCAAGCAGCGGCATAGAGCGCCAAGCCGACCCAAGAATTCATCCAAATGGCGGAATTCAGCCATCCGCAGCTATCCCTTGGATATGCGCCAACGGATCTGCCTATTGATCAGACTGCGGACGCCTAGCCGGTGCCGCTCACGAGATCCAATCTCATAAGAACGGATTGAACCCGAGCCTGAATCTTCACTCTGGCTTGTTACCTACCACAGCTGACGAAACCATCCACGGTCTGTCATTGAAACGCAACATAATTGGGCTAGCCCAATTATGTTGCTGATGGTACCTTCTCTCAAACCAACACAGGGAGCCTGACATGCGATTTCCATCCGTCTTTCGTGCGAACCTTCTCGCCCTCGCCAGCCTCGTTTCTCTCAGCCTCGCCACGCCGGTACCTGCTCAAGAGGTATCGGGGCTCGGCATCGAAGAAATCCTTAAGCGGGGAAAACTCATAGCGGCGGTTCAGACACAGGGACCTCCGGTGAGCTTCGTCAACCGGGATGGCGCTCGGGTCGGCCACGCGATCGATCTTGTAAAACTGATGGCCGAAGACATGGGCGTCGAACTTGAGATGCGCGATTTCGACTTCCGCGGCCTTATTCCCGCTGCCGTGGCAGGGCAGGTCGACATCATTGCGGCAGACATGGCGCCAACGCCGTCGCGCTCGCTTCAGCTCAGTTTCTCCAATGAGTTCTATGCCGAACCGGTGGTTCTCTATGCCCAGCGCGAAAGCGGCTTCAGCAAAGCCGAGGAGCTCAATCGCAGCGGCCTATCGATTGCTGTTGCTCAAGGCTCGGCCAACCGCCGCATTCTCGAACGGGACTTCCCCGAAGCGGCGATTGTCGAGCTTGCCGGCGGCGGGCCTGCTCTCGCTCAAGCGGCGGCAGCCGACCGGGTCGACGCGGTCATCAACACGAGGTCGTCAGCGCGTGCCAACATAGAGAGCTACGGTAAGGAGTTCATGCTGCTGGAAGGCGAACTCTACGTCTGGCCCGAGTCGTTCGCCGTCCGTCCCGAGCGCCTGCATCTTCTGAACTGGATCAACAATTGGCTCTATTGGAAGAGGCGGGACGGTGTGCTCGACGAACTGGCC
Source organism: Kiloniellales bacterium (assembly GCA_022360075.1). The sequence goes on from JAKSDN010000805.1 coordinate 10,255, forward strand.
AGCTACTGGCGCGCCGGAAACGCATGGCGCAAAGACCACATGTAGCTAGCCTCTTATGGCTCTGCGGCGGACTGTCTTTGGTCCGCCGCAGCGGTTCTGCTTCAAGGCGCCCGGATGTTCGACTGGCTCGTCCCCTACTATAATTTCCGCGTCGTCGGCTCCTACGGCGAGGCATTTCTGGCGGGCTTCGCTCTGACGATCTGGGTATCCGGGATCGCCCTACTGATTGCTCTCGCCCTCGGAACAGCCATAGCCGCGTTGCGCACATATGGACCGCGGTCGGCGGACCACGTGTTGGGGTTTTACGTGCAGACAATCCGGTCGACGCCCCTCCTGGTACAGCTCTATCTCATCTACTACGCGCTCGGTCCAATCCCGGGCGTCGGACGCCTGACGGCCCTACAGGCGGGTATCATTGCCCTCGGATTGAACGAGGCGGCCTATTTCAGCGAGATCATCCGTGCGGGACTCAAATCTGTCGGCAAGGGGCAAATCGATGGAGCTCGGGCCCTTGGTCTGACGACTTTTCAGATGATCAGGCTGGTGGTCCTGCCACCCGCCATCTCGCGAACGGCCGCACCGCTCATCGGGCAAACAGCGATGCTCATAAAGGATTCCTCCGTCGTCAGCTTTGTGGGCGTCATTGAATTGACGGGGGTGGGGCTGAAACTGATGAGCGAGCGGCTCTTGCCCAATGAGGGCTTTCTTACCGTTGCCGCCGGTTACCTGGCGATATACCTCGTGTCGCTTTACTTCGTGAGACGCTACACGCCTCCGGAAACGCGCCGCCAAGCCGAGAGTCGGTCATGGTAGAGGCTTGGATCGACATCTTGTCCGTCCTCTCTTCAGGGCTTATGACCACTATTCAGCTCTCGCTTGTGACGCTGCTGGTTGGCACGGTCTTCGGCCTCGCTCTCGGTTTGGTACGGGCTCTGAACGTCACGCACTTGGCAAAGGCGGTCGGCGTTTTTGTTCATTTGATCCGCGGAACCCCGTTCCTCGTGCAACTCTTCATCGTCTACTTTGTGCTGCCACGCACGGGGCTGACGTTCTTCCAGATGAGCCCCTACGTGGCGGGCGTGCTGGCTCTCAGCGTCTACACGACGGCGTACGCCGCCGAAATCGCCAGGGCGGGATTCGAAGCCGTACCACAAGGCCAACTCGATGCCGCGAAGGCGCTCGGCATGTCCTTGCCCCAGCGTTTGCTGCTTGTCGTCTTCCCGCAAGCGTTGCGTCTCATGATACCGCCGGCCGGCGGACTCTATGTGGTCATCGTCAAGAGCACCTCCATACTTTCGGTGGTCGGTCTGACCGAGCTCGTCCGAACTGGCGAGGTGTTGGCGCTGCGTCTGCCGCAGGACATGCCGCTGATTTACCTCTGCGTGGCGGGTTGCTACTTCGTCTTCTGCTTCCCGATGTTGACGCTCATCCGCCGAGCCGAAAAGCGGATCGCCGGTTCCATCGAGGGGCTTTAATGTGAGAGGGCTTTCATTTTGACGGCTCGAGCAAGAACTCGCGCGTCGGACTCGGTCGTGGAGCAAATCCGCGACCTGATAGACGATCTGGCAGAGTCCGGTGCGCTTGCGGACCGGGGCCGCCTGCCGTCTGAGCGGGTGATCACCGAGCGGATCGGCTGCGCGCGTATGACCGTGCGGACAGCGCTCTGGCAGCTTGAGGCCGAAGGCATGGTCTTCAGGGCAAATCGGTCGGGCTGGTACCTCAGTCCACCGCGGCTGCAATACGACCCGACGCGGGATGTGAGCTTCACCGAGACGGCGATCCGGCAAGGGCGGAAACCGGACTCGATCGTTCTTTCGGTCGAGGAAACACGGGCTGACCACGTCGTTGCCGCGAACCTCGGCGTGAATAAAGGCAGGCGGATCGTCTTCATTGTCCGAACCCGTCTCCTCGACGATCGCCCGGTCTTTGTCGAGAGATCGCACGTCCTTGCCAACCGCTGCCCGGGACTCGCTAAGATCGCGAGTTCCGAGGTGTCGCTGGCACGTCTGTACGAGCGGGAATATGGACTGACTATCCGTCGGCAGCAGATTGTCATGCACCCGACGGCACTGTCAGAGGATGATGCGCAGGCCCTTCGGGTCTCACCGGGCACGCCGGGACTGCACCTGCGACGCCTCAGCGCGGACCAGAACGGTCTGCTCTTCAGCTTCGATGTGGAGGCCTGGGCTCACCACGCGTTGGCGATCAATATCCGGCCTCGCGCGACCGGCGACGGGAATGCGTAGCGTGTCCGGCAATACCCTCGGCATCAAACCCGAGGTAGGAGAGCACAATTGAAGATCAAAGCGGTTCGCGCAACGCCGGTCCTCGTTCCCGTGCGACCGTTCGAACCCAAGTTATGGATCAAGCGCGACCACATCGACCGCACGGTCGTCGAGATCGAAACCGATACCGGGCTGCTGGGGATCGGCGAGACGCGCGGCATTTGGTCGGCTGCGATCATCAACGAGCTCTTCGCGCCGGCCCTGATTGGCGCCCCGGTTCTCGAGCGCCGCAGCACGCGCGGCCGCTGTCTGAACAAGCGCTTCGATCACGGCTTTCCGGAAAGGTTTGTGGAGCTTACGGCATATTCAGGCGTCGAGCTGGCGTTGTGGGACCTTGCGGGCAAGGCCGCCGGACTGCCGGTCTTTCGTCTCCTCGGCGGCCCAGCCCGACAGCGGGCGAACTTCTGCGCGTACGGCTATCCGGTCGATCCTTCGGACGGATGGGAGGAGGACGACGTGCCCCGCCTGATGGCCGAACTGGCTGTCCGGTCCCTCGCCGAGACAGGCGCCTCTCTCTTCGAGTTCAAGGTTGCGCGCTTACCGTCTGTGGACTGCGACATCAGGACTGTCCACAAGGTCCGAGAGGTCGTTGGTTCCGACGTGGACATCGCAGTCGACGCCAACATGGGTTACAACCGCGAGCAAGCACGGCGGTTCATCGCCGAGACGAAATCGGCAAACCTGGCCAACATCGAAGAGCCGGTTGCGAGCCTATCCGAAACTGCGCGCTTGCGGAGCGATTTCGGCGTTCCGATGTCAACTCACTGCACCATGCTCGATGCACTGGCGGCCTATCCTCCCATCGACGCCGTCGTCATCGACCTTCACGCCATCGGCGGCATCGAGGCGACGGTGACGCTTGTCTCCCAGCTAAGTGCACTCGGCAAGCAGGTCTGGCTCAGATCCGTCTGGGAGCTCGGCATCAGCTTCGCGGCCATGTGTCATTTGGCGATCGCCCTGCCAGAGCTGTCTCGACCGTCACAGGCGTTGGCAAACTTCCCTCTGGACGACTTGATTGACGGCGATCCCTGGTCCGTGTCAGAGGGCGGATGCAGGCCCCCAGAAAGGCCGGGGCTCGGCATTGACCTCGAC
>JAKSDN010001062.1 GCA_022360075.1 Kiloniellales bacterium
CGGGGATTGTCGTAGCGACCTGGCGAATTCCGAAGGGCGCGGCAATCTGGTCTAGGTCCATTGTCAGGTTAAAACGGCCTGTTACGCCCGGACCTAAGCTGCTTGGCTCCCAGAAAGAGAGGATAGACCCGTCAAAAGCGCTGTTCTGGAAAGTATCGCTTTGCCATGGGCCAACTGGAATGATTGTACTGCTAACCACGAGGGGAAAGTTACTCAAACGACTACTGAAATTCGGATCCCAAAACTCGAAGTGATAATCGGACCAAGTCCACGGTGTCGTATTCGTCACATCGAAAATTAATGTCCACTCACCGGTGTCGAATGCTTCCGGCGTAACGACTTTATCGAAGAAATTGCCTTGAGCGTTGACGATCCCAAAACCACTGTGAGACGGATAAGGAACTCGAAATGTCTCGCCATAGTTCTCGAATATGCCAAATGCAGGGGGTGTCTCTGGGATCGTGATTAGATTTTCTGCGTTCGTTATGACATTTGCATCGCTGCCGTAAACATCTGTTATGACAAAGGCGTTTGCTCGTGCGGTTAAAACTAGAGCTGAGAAGAACGACAAGAATATGAGGCCGATTGTTCTCATTGTCTTTCACTCCCTAGTGCGGAATCCGGCTCCTTCTTGCTTTCTACGCCCGACAACGATTGGACAAGCCCGCCGGGCGGTGTGACTCGGAAGGGTGTCAGGTCGGATCAGGGGTGCTGGCCATGATGGTCCTGAGCTCGTCATGCCCGCGAACTTCATGGCCCCGATGAGTTCAATTTCGTCGACAGAAGGCGGGCGTGTTTGTCCGCTTTCGGGACCAGGAAATACGGCGAAAAAGCTGCCGCCAAAGTCGCGCTTTTAAGCTAGCCCCATGCTCGTTTTGCGTTCATCTCGCGAGCGTCACGAGGGCACGCTACTTCGGCTCCGCGACCTTATCTGGCTCTGTTTTGCGACCGACCGTTCTCGACGCCTATGCGCGCCGCAAAGCCTTACCGTGCCGAATGAGCTTGTTGCACAGCTCGTCGCCAAGGCCGTAGGTCAAAAGCGATGTCTGATTGTTAGTATGCGTCCAATCTATGAGGCTCCGCAAGTGCCTTTTCGTTGGTGCCGAGAACTCTGCGAAAACACTTGTCACCTCGATAGGGCGCGCAGTGGAAGCGTATTTGTGGAAGACAAATCACAGCCTTGGGTCGAAACCTCATGTTCGCCTCTTTGCGGACGACGGTCCGGCGTTGAGCCTGTGGTCGACCCCACTACCCAGCCTTTTTCGCCACGACAAACACGCCCATGCTTTTACGCGGTTGCCACGCGTAGTCGATGGTGAAGCCGCCGTCGGTCAAGCTGTCCTCCAGATCCTGCTTGGTGAAGATCCTCACCAGGGGGATCAGCCCGAAGAACCTCCCGACCGGCGCGACGATCTTGAACCATTTCATCGTCTCGCCCAGGCAGGCCGTGCTGGAGGCGAAGAAGCCGCCGGGCTTGAGCATCTTGTGAACCTTGGCGATCGCGGCCTCCTTGTTCTCCAGCAGGTGCAGGATGCTGAGGCCGAGGACGGCATCGAAGGATCCGTCGGGCGCGTTGAAGTCCTCGATCGTCGTTCGCTGGAAGGTCACGTTCTCCACCTTGTTCGCATCGGCCTTGCGCTGGGCGATCTCCAGCATCTTCGAGGAGATGTCGATCGCCTGGATGTGCTTGACGTGAGGCGCGTGGATGAGCGCGGTCGTGCCGGTGCCGCAGCCGAACTCCAGGACCTCCATGTCCGGACGGAAGTAGTCGCGCGTGACCTGCAGTTTCCTCTGGTAGGCCGCTTCATCGGCCACCGGTTTTTTCGCGTAGCGTTCGGCAACCCGGTCCCAGAATGCACTTGGCTGAGGCATCGTCATCTCCGCTTTTTCGACAGATTGAAATCGGCCGTGATCACAATTGAGTCTCTATTCCGTACTCAGTCATCGCGAGCCGGCATCAGCCGGCAGGGCAATCCAGAGGCGCCCGGTCTGGCGGCAACCATCTCGATTGCTTCGCTCCGCTCGCAATGACGACTTGGCGCCCTAAGGGAGCTCCAGTGCAACGGGGCATTCAGCCCGTGTCGTCCCCTCCGGCTCCGGCACCTAGTTAGTCATGCGGAGATCAAAGAGAAATTGCGAAAATACGCACCTGTGATATGCAAATACGCATGAATTGGCAGGCCATTTCCTTCGATTGGAACCAGGCGCGGGCCTTCCTCGCCACGGCCGAGGAGGGATCGCTCTCCGCGGCGGCCCGGGCGCTCGGCCAGACGCAGCCCACGCTCGGCCGTCAGGTCGCCGCCTTGGAAGTGAAGCTCGGCGTCACCCTCTTCGAGCGGGTCGGGCGCTCGCTGTCGCTCACGCAAGCGGGCCTGGAGCTGCTCGAGCACTTCCGCGCGATGGGCGATGCCGCCAGCCGGATCTCGCTGGCGGCCTCCGGCCAGTCGCAGGCCATCGAGGGCAACGTCCGCATCACCTCGACCAACCTCATGGCGACCTATCACCTGCCCGCCGTGTTGAGGCGGATTCGCGAAGTCGCGCCGGCCATCGAGATCGAGATCGTCGCCTCGAACGAAGTGCGCGATATTCGCCGACGCGAGGCCGACATCGCCATCCGGCATGGGCGCCCCGAGCAACCGGAACTGATCGCCAAGCTCGTCGGCGAGACAAGCGGCCACCTCTATGCCTCGACCGCCTATCTGGACAAGCACGGCCGCCCGACCAAGCCGAGCGACCTGTCGGACGCCGACTTCATCGGCTTCGAGCATTCCGAGCGGATGCTGCCCGTCTTCAATTCGCTCGGCCTGTCGCTCACCAAGGAGAATTTCAAGCTCAACACGGCGAGCGGAACGGTGATTCTTGCGCTGATGCTGGAAGGCCTCGGCATCGGGGCGTTGACCAAGGACACCGCGACGCTGATCCCGGGCCTGGAGCAGGTCTTGCCGGAGCTCGAGCCGATCCCGGTCCCGATCTGGCTTGCGACCCATCGCGAGCTGCACACAAGCCGGCGCATTCGCCTGGTTTTCGACCTCTTGGCCGAGTCCTTTTCGGAGGCGAAATCGGCGGCGGGTCACGCCGCCTCGGCCTAGAATCAGAGGCTTGCCTTTGGCATCGGCGCCCGACTTCTTATGTAATGCGGTCAGGGGCGACCGCCCTGACGCATTACCGGGGGATTTCAGGTATGGAACAGCGCCGTCTCGGCCGCAGCGACATCATGGTCAGCAAGCTCTGCCTGGGCACCATGACCTGGGGCGAGCAGAACAGCGAGGCCGATGGCCATGCGCAGATGGACTACGCGCTCGACCACGGCATCAACTTCTTCGATACCGCCGAGATGTACGCCGTGCCGCCGCGCGCCGAGACCTACGGCCGCACCGAGGAGATCATCGGGAGCTGGTTCGCCGCCCGCGGCCAGCGCGACAAGGTGGTGCTCGCGACCAAGGTGGTCGGGCGATCCGACCGGTCCTACGTGCGCGACGGCAAGGCCCGGCTCGACCGCAAGAACATCCTGGCCGCGGCCGAGGCCTCGCTACGCCGGCTGAAGACCGACTACATCGACCTCTACCAGCTCCACTGGCCGGACCGTCCGATCAGGCCCTTCGGCCAGCTCGGCTACGAGCACGTCGAGGACGCCGAGCCGATCCCCATGGAGGAGACCCTGGCCGCGTTGCAGGAGCTGGTCACGGCCGGCAAGGTGCGCACGGTGGGCCTCTCCAACGAGACGCCCTGGGGCACCATGAGGTTCCTTCAGCTCGCCGAGGCGGGCCTGGGGCCGCGCATGGTCTCGATCCAGAACCCCTACAGCTTCCTCAACCGCAGCTTCGAGGCGCGGCTGGCCGAAGTGGCGATCCGCGAAGACTGCCGCCTCCTGGCCTACGCGCCGCTCGGCGCCGGCATGCTGACCGGCAAGTATCTGAATGGCCAAACGCCGGCCAACGCGCGGCTGACCCTGTTTCCCGCGAACACCCGCTACCGCGGCCCGCGCGCCGAGGCGGCGACAGCGGCTTACGTTTCGCTGGCCAAGGAGCACGGCCTGGACCCGGCGCAGATGGCGATCGCCTTCGTCGCCTCGCGGCCTTTCCTCACCTCGGCGATTATCGGAGCGACGCGGATGGATCAGCTCGAGACCGATGTCGGCGCCGCCGCGCTGTCGCTCAGCGAGGCGCTGCTCGAGGGGATCGAGGCGATCCACAGGGACCACACCTATCCCTGCCCCTGACGCCGCGGCCGAAGGGCGCTCCAGACAGGGCATCGGGCCGGTTCCGTCCGTACCGAAAACGCACTAAGCTGAGGAAAGGAGGCTGCGACAAGTGATGCGCCTCTTCGTTGCATTGACCCTTCCCGAGGAGATCCGCGAGGCGCTCGCCGCGCTGGAGAACGGCTTGCCCGGCGTGCGCTGGGTGCCGGAGGAGAACCTGCACCTCACGCTGCGCTTCATCGGTGAGGTCGACGGCGGCCTCGCCCACGACATCGACGACACCCTGGTCGCCCTGCGCATGCCGGCCTTCGCGCTGCGCCTGGCCGGCGTCGGCCGCTTCGGCGACGGCCGCAAGCTGCGCGCCCTCTGGGCCGGCGTCGAGCCGAACCCGGAGCTGGTGCGCCTGCGCGACAAGATCGAGCGCGCCCTGGTCGGCTGCGGCCTGAAGCCCGAGCCGCGCAAGTTCGCCCCGCACATCTCGCTCGCCCGCTTCAAGAACAACGGCGCCGGCCTGCCGCCGGAGAAACTCGAGCGCTACCTGGCCGAGCACGCCCTCTTCAAGGCCGGCCCCTTCCCCGTCGAGCGCTTCACCCTCTATTCGAGCTTCCTGTCCAGCAGCGGCGCAATCTACACGCCCGAGGCCGACTACCCGCTGGAGGGCGCGGCACCGATGGTCGAGACGGGGGCGGGTTAGGTGGCGATAGCCTTCACTCCGTCATTGCGAGCAAAGCGAAGCAATCCAGCCTGTCGCCGAGTCAACGCCAAGGCCAGTGTCGTGTCCCGTGCCGGCTGCCGAGGAGACGTCATGCCATGGTTTCAACGCCGGGGCGCTCAATACGCCGCGACTGGATTGCTTCGCTTCGCTCGCAATGACGACGTGGCTGCAAATCCCCCAGACTCTCACCCGTAACGCCTGAGCACCGAGTCGACCGAAGCACCGTAGTGCCCGCCGAACAAGGCCGTATGCACCAGCAGGGGATAGAGGTTGTAGATGTCGCGACGGGCCTCGAAGAATCCGGGCGCGATCGGCTGCAGCTCCCGATAGCGGGCGAAGAAGGCCTCGCCGAAGGTGCCGAACAGGGTCGAGAAGGCGAGCTCGATCTCCGGATCGGCGTAGTAGATCGCGGGGTCGACGAAGGCGGCGATGCGGCCACGCCGGGTCAGCACGTTGCCGCCCCAAACGTCGCCATGAATCAAGGCCGGCGCGCTCCCGGTTTCGATGAAGCGGTCCAGCCGGCCGCAGAAGCGCTCCAGTCGGGCGAGGCTCTCGGCCGGCAAGCGGCCGCGCGCGTGGGCCAGTCGGCCCATGGCGCGCAGGCGCTGCTCGCGGAAGAAGTCGAGCCAGCTCTCGCTCCAGGGGTTGGGCTGAGGCAGCGGGCCGATCAGCGTGTCGCGCTCGAAGCCGAAGGCAGGCGCCGTCTTTGCGTGCAGCGCGGCCAGCAGCTCGGCGGCATGCTCTTCGGCCGCCGCGTCGAGGCCACCCTCGGTCTCGATGAACGCGATCAGCAGCAGATCGTCGGCAGCGTGCAGCACGGCCGGCACCGGCAGTGCGCTTTCGCGTGCCAAGTAGTCGAGCATGAAGGCCTCGACCAGCAGCCCATCGCCCGCCCCACCGGCAGTCCCGACCTTGGCGACGCAGACGCTGCCGTCTTCGAAAGCGACCTTGTAGACCTCGGCGATGCAGCCGCCGGACAGCGGGCTCAGCGCCCCGACTTTTCGGCCGGTCGCCGCGTGCAGCCTTTCGGCCAGGCGCGGCGCGGGCCGGTTCACGCGAGCCTCTGGCGTAAGCTCCCCAGCAGACCGTCCACGCCCGCCTCGATCAGGTCCAGCGCCATGTCGTAGTCGTCCGGTCCGCCGTAGTAGGGATCGGGGACCTCGCGCGCGCCCTTCGCCGCCCCGGCATAATCCATCAGGAGCCTAAACTCGGCCCCGGTCCCGGCCGGGGCGGTGCGCTCGAGAATGCGCATGTGGCCGCCGTCCATGCCGACGATCAAATCGAAGCGCGTGAAGTCATCGTCGCTCAGAGTGCGGGCCCGCAGATCGCTCAGGTCGTAGCCGCGCCGCGCCGCCTGCCGGATCGCGCGCGGGTCGGGCGGGTCGCCGCGGTGATAGCCGTGCGTGCCGGCGGAATCGACCTCGATCTGCGCCGCTAGGCCGGCCGCTTCGGCCTTTTGACGCAGGATGCCTTCGGCCGAGGGCGAGCGGCAGATGTTGCCCGTGCAGACGAAAAGAACGCGGATCTTGTCCATGGTTTGTCGCGGCTTTCGTGTCGTCATCGGCTGTCGTGTCGGGAGGGCCTCGTCTATCATCGCCGCGCGCCCGCCGCAATGAGGGCGCATTGAAGGCTCGCCGAGCAACCGGAGGAGAGGCCGCCTTGCAGCGTATCGTGATCTTGACCGGCGCCGGCATCTCCAAGGAGTCCGGCCTCGACACCTTCCGCGATGCCGACGGCATCTGGGCCAAGGTCTCGATCGAAGAGGTGGCCACGCCCGAGGCCTTCGCGCGCGATCCGGAGAAGGTCCACGCCTTCTACAACGACCGCCGCCAGGGCCTGCTGTCCGGGCCCGTGTCGCCCAACGCGGCCCATGCGGCGCTGGCGCGCCTGGAGGCCGACTGGCCGGGCGAGGTTCTGCTGGTCACCCAGAACATCGACGATCTGCACGAGCGGGCCGGCTCGGAGAACCTGATCCACATGCACGGCGAGCTGCTCAAGGCGCGCTGCATGGACTGCGGCGCGGTCCTGCCCTGGCGCGAGGACATGACGCTGCGCGACCATTGCGCGGCCTGCGGACACGTCGGCCGACTGCGCGTGCACGTGGTCTGGTTCGGCGAGATGCCGTTCGAGATGGAGCGGATCTACGAGGCGCTCGCCGCCTGCGACCTGTTCTTGTCGATCGGCACCTCCGGCAACGTCTATCCCGCCGCTGGCTTCGTGCAGGAGGCCAGGCTCAATGGCCGGGCCCATACCGTGGAGCTCAACCTGGAGCCCTCGGAGGGCGCCAGCCTGTTCGCCGAGCGTATCCATGGGCCGGCAACGGAGGTCGTGCCGGCCTACGTGGCGCAGCTGCTTGCTCAAGCAGACTCATGAGTGAAGAGACCGACCTGGACCGATTGCTCCACGACGCCCGGGCTTGCCGGGTCTGCGCCGAGCATCTGCCGCATGGACCGCGGCCGGTGCTGCGCGCCGGGTTGACGGCCAGGCTCATGATCATCGGCCAGGCGCCCGGCACCCGGGTCCACGAAAGCGGCGTGCCCTGGGACGACCGCAGCGGCCAGCGCCTGCGCGACTGGTTGCAGCTCGAACCGGAGGTCTTCTACGACGAGAGCCGGGTCGCCATCGTACCCATGGGCTTCTGCTTTCCGGGCCAGGACGCCAAGGGCGGCGACAAGCCGCCGCGCCGCGAGTGCGCCCCGCTCTGGCACCCGCCGCTGCGGGCGGCCTTGCCGAAGGTGGCGCTGACCCTTCTGGTCGGCCAGTACGCCCAGGCCTACTACCTCGGCCGCGAGCGCCGCGCCTCGCTGACGGAGACGGTCCGGGCCTGGCGCGATTACCTACCGGACTTCTTCGTCCTGCCGCACCCGAGCTGGCGCAACACCGGCTGGCTGAAGAAGAACCCCTGGTTCGAGGCCGATCTGCTGCCCGAGCTGCGCACGCAGGTAAGCGCGCTGGTTTGACTCCCTATACCGCATACCGCGCCGTATCTGTGAGACTTGATACTAAAGCCATCATTGCGAGCCGGCGTCAGCCGGCGCGGCAATCCAGAGCCACAGGTCAGGCAGAAGCAAACTGGATTGCTTGCTCCGCTCGCAATGACGCGACTGGCTGAGCCAAGCGGTCAATACAGCGTCTTCCTCATATAGTCCGCGTAGCCCCGGTCATAGGCGGCGCCGTCAAAGCCTTGCTTGGAAAGCGCCTCGTTGATCTCGCCGGCGCTGGGCAGGGCCGAGCGCGGGACCTGGGCGTCGGCGTCCCACAGACGGGAGCGGACGAGGGCCTTCTGGCACTGGTAGTAAACGCGCTCGACCGTGACGGCGAGGACCGAGCGCGCGGGCTTGCCCTGCACGGCGAAAGAGGCGCAGAGCTCAGGCTCGACCAGGATCTCGGTGCGGCCGTTGAGGCGGAGCGTCTCGCCGACACCGGGGATCAGGAACAGCAACGAGATGCGCGGATCGCGCACCAGGTTGCGCAGCGTGTCGATGCGGTTGTTGCCGCGGCGGTCGGGAATCAGGACGGTCTTGTCGTCGAGCACCCGCACGAATCCCGGCGGATCGCCGCGCGGCGAGCAGTCGAGCCCCTCCGGCCCGGCGGAGCCGATGACGACGAAGGGCGCCGCCTCGATGAAGGCGCGGTAGTGCGCGGAGATGTGGTCGATCTCCTTGTCGATGGAGCGTGCGACCGGCGTGCCGTAGAGCGCGGCGAGCTGATCCTGGCTGGCGATGCGGTGCTCCGGGCCGATCGCGGCGAGCGGATCGGGCGGCGACTTGGGCGGCGAGACGGACATGGGCGACGGCTTTCCGACAGTGGCGGGACCGCGCCTGCCATAGCACAGCGGAGGTCAGGGTCAAGCCGCGCCGTTCGCGCCCGAGCCGTCGAAACTTCGTCCCCAGCCGGCGAAGCGCTCGACCAGGAAATCGACGAAGGCCCGCACCTTGGGCGAGAGGTGGCGGCCCGGCGGATAGACCGCGGAGATCGCGCTGTCGGGCCCATGGTAACCCTGGCAGGCCTGCTCCAGCCGCCCGGACTCCAAGTCCGGCCCGACCAGCCAGAGCGGCAGCAGGCAGAGCCCGACGTCGGCGAGCATGAAGCTGTAGAGCGCCTCGGCCTCGTTGGCCTCGAGGTTGCCCGCGACCGTGACCACCTCCTCGCCGCCCTCCGGCGTGATGAAACGCCAGTCGTTGCGCGAGGCACGGTAGGTGTAGACCATGCAGTTGTGCTCCACCAGGTCGGCCGGGCGCGCCGGGCGGCCGTGCCTGGCGAAGTAGGCCGGCGTGCCGCAGACGATCCGCCGGTTCGGGGCCAGGCGGCGGGCGATCAGGCTGGAATCGGAAAGCTCGCCGATGCGAATCGCGAGATCGATGCCCTCCTCGACCAAATCGACGAAGCGGTCGTTGAGCGTGAGATCGATGTGGATCTCCGGGAAGTTGGCCACGAAGTCGGGGATGATCGGGACCACGTAGCGCCGGCCGAAGGACTGCGGGATGTTGAGCTTCAACGTGCCGCGCGGCGCGCCGTGGAGATCGACCACGGCCCGCTCGGCCTCGACCACGTCGGTGAGAATCCGGCTCGCCCGCTCGAAGAAGCCGGCGCCGACCTCGGTCAGGCTGAGCTGGCGCGTCGTGCGGTTCATCAGGCGCGCGCCGAGCCGGTCTTCCAGCCGGCCGATCTGCTTGCTGACCGCCGAAGGCGTGAGATCCAGGTCGCGGGCCGCGGCCGAGAAGCTGCCGGACTGAACCACCCGCACGAAGACTTCCATCGCCGAGATGCGATCCATCAATACCCACCTTTGACAAAGGGGAATAGATGCTATGCGATTTTACCCGATTAACAAATGCGAGAGCAAAGCTTAGATCACTCGTCAGAATGCGAACCCAAGGCGGAGACAACGTCATGACCGATTGGACAGCCAGCCCGAGCAGCCCCATCTACGACGGCACGGCGCTCGAGCGCGACATGGCCCGAAGTCGGCGGCTTCAGGCCAGGGTCGCCTGGGCGGTTCTGGGCGAGATCGGTCAGGCGCTCGTTCTTCCGTTTCTGCCCGCCAAGCGCGTCCTCGACCGCGTGAGCCGGGCCCAGCTTTGGCGGGCGCCCAAGTCCGGAAACTGCCTCAACTGCTGACGCCGCACCCAAGGCGCATTCATTTCTTCTGCCGCCAGACGCCTCCCGACGACCTGCCTGGCGAAAGCCGCGGACTTCCCCTCCCGGGTCCGCGGCTTCGTCTTTGCCGGCCTACCTCCTCGGCTCCTTGACCGGGAGCATGAGCAACAGCCCCGCGAGGAAAAAGACCAAGATCGTCGCCATGCCGACGCGCTGGCTGTCGGCCCAGAAGGTCACCCAGCCGACCAGGGCCGGGCCGACGAAAGCCGTCGCCTTACCCGACAGCGCGAAGAGCCCGAACATCTCGGTCGTCATCTCGCGCGGCGCGAGCCGGGCCATGAGCGTGCGGCTCGCCGCCTGCGCGGGGCCGATGAAGACGCCAAGCGCCGAGCCCACGACGTAGAACCAGAGCTTCGAGTCGACCAGCAGGATCACCGCGCCCAGGACGGTCAGAGCGGCGACGGCGATCATCACCGTGCGCTTGGAGCCGATCAGGTCGTCGATCCAGGCGAACAGCGCAGCGCCGACGCCGGCGGTGACGTTGAGCAGCACGCCGAAGATCAGGATTTCCTGGAAGTCCATGCCGAAGGTCCCGGCGGCATAGATCCCGCCGAAGGCGAAGAGCGTGTTCAGCCCGTCGATGTAAAGCATGCGGGCCAGGAGGAAGACGGCGATGTTGCGATAGCGCCGAAGCTGCACGAAGGTGCCCCAGAGCTGCTTGAGCCCCTCGCGCGCGGCGGTGATGATCGGCAGGCGCGCGGAGGGACGGTCGGGCGTGAGCAGCAGCATCGGCCAGGCGAAGAGCGCGAACCAGACCGCGACGAAAGGCCCGCTGATCCGCACATGCTCGTAGGTCTCCTTGTCGAGACCGAGAATCGGCTGCTCCGGCAGGGCGAAGAGCACGAGCACCGTCCCGAGACAAAAGATCGCGCCGAAGTAGCCGCAGGCCCAGGCCCAGCCGGAGACCCGGCCCAACATGTTGTGCGGCGCCACGTCCGGCAGCATGGCGTTGTAGAAGACCTGGCCGAGCTCGAAGGCGGCGTTGGCCAGACCGACCAGAACCAGCGCAAGAAGCAGATAGACCGGGTCGGGCCCCACCCCCCAGAGTGCGGCGCCGGCTGCGATGCAAAGCGCGGTGAACAGCACGATCCAGGGCTTGCGCCGGCCGCCGCGGTCGGCGATCGCGCCCAGGATCGGCGCCAGCACCGCGACCAGAAGGGCCGAGATGCTGACGGCGGTGCCCCAGCGCGCGGTGCCGAGCTCGACGTCGCCCGCCACCACCTTGGTCACGTAGGCGGCGAAGACGAAGGTGATGATCACCGTGGGAAAGGCGGAGTTGGCCCAGTCGAAGAAGCACCAGGCGAAGATCGCGCGCTTGCCGGCCCCGCTGGACTCGCTTTGGCCGGACTCGGTCTCGGTCTTGTCCATGGGGCCTCCCGGAAGCAATTGAGACGGCTAGCAGCTTTCCGCGCCCGCATCAATCGGTGTAGGGTCGCGCCCTGAAAATGCACGGGAGAGAGGAGCCATCCGCCATGCACTTCCTGGTCTTCCAGCACATCGCGGTCGAGCATCCCGGCATCCTGCGCGACTTCATGCGCGCGGACGGCGTGACCTGGGACGCGGTCGAACTCGACGAGGGCGAGCCGATCCCCTCGCTCGAGGGCTACGACGGCCTGATCGTCATGGGCGGACCGATGGACGTCTGGCAGGAGGACGCCCATCCCTGGCTGCTGCCCGAGAAAGCGGCGATCCGCGAGGCCGTACGCCAGCGCGGCCTGCCCTGCCTCGGGGTCTGCCTCGGCCACCAGCTTTTGGCCGAAGCGCTCGGCGGCAAGGTCGGGCCGATGCAGACTGCCGAGGTCGGCATTCTCGACATCGAGCTGACGCAAGCCGGGCGCGCCGATCCGCTCTTCGCCGGCGTCGCGCCGGTCGCACCCGCGCTGCAATGGCACGGCGCCGAGGTCACCGCGGCGCCCGAGGGCGCGACCGTCCTGGCACAGTCGCCGCTCTGCGCGATCCAGGCCTTTCGCGCGGCACCGCTCGCCTATGGAATTCAGTACCACGTCGAGCTGACGGCCACGACGGTGAGCGATTGGGGCGTGATTCCGGAATACGCCGCCTCGCTCGACAGGACCTTGGGCGAAGGCGGTCTTCAGCGGATGGAGGCCGACGCGGCGAAACACATGGCGGGCTTCAACGCCAATGCCCGCAAGCTCTACGACAACTTCATGGGCCTGCTGCGCGAACGCCAAGGCGCGCCGATGCAGGCGGCGCAGGGGGACTGAAGTGATGCTGATCGTGACCACCGACTCCATCGACGGCCGGCGCGTGAGCGAATACCTGGGCATCGTCAGCGGCGATGCCATCGTCGGGGCCAACATGTTCCGCGATCTCTTCGCGCGCGTGCGCGACATCGTCGGCGGGCGGGCCGGCGGCTACGAGAACGCCCTGCGCGGCGCCAAGGAACACGCCATCAACGACATGGTCGAGCAGGCCCAGGCGCTCGGCGCCGACGCCGTGATCGGCGTCGACCTCGACTACGAGACCGTCGGCGACTCCATGCTGATGGTCAGCGCCAACGGCACGGCCGTGAAGCTCGGTTGAGCGGGCATCAGGAGCCAGGACTCAGGCGCCAGGATCGGCCTGGTTCCTGAGTCCTGGCTCCTGATGCCTGGTTAACCCCCCGCCACCATCGACTTGAGCTGGCGATTGGCGACGGCCAGCATCGCGAAGTCGGGGGTGCCGGTGGACTGGAGCTCCTGCAGGAGCTGAGCGGTGCGCTGCACAACGGGACGCCGGGCCTCGGCCCAAGTGTCGATCACCGAGTCGGCCGCGGCCCCGTTCGAGACGTCGAGCACGCGCGCGGTGAGCTCGCTTTGGTGGCCGAAGAGATCGTCGATGATGGCGGTGATCGCGAGCTTGTCCCAAGCGGTGTCGCTCGGCAGCCGGCCCGCGGCGCGGCGCAGCCAATCGAAGCCGAATCGCGCGCCGATGGCAAAATAGGCCTGGCCGACCTGGGCGACCGAGATCTTGGCGCCCTCGGCGATGCGCACGATGTCGCAGGCCGGTGATAAAATGGCCAGGCTGGCCACGCGCTGGGCCAGGGCCCCGGGCGCGCCGAGGTCGCGGTAGCCCAGGGACCGGGCGGTCAGGTCGTTGCTGTCCTGGTCGAACAGCAACCCCTCCAGATTGTCCATGAGATAGCCGACGCCCTTGCCGAAACCCTTGACCATGGCGCCGACGTCGAGCGGCTGGCTGCACTCGCGCAGGAACCAGACCGTCTCGCGCTCGACCAGCCGGCCGCACTCGATCAGCATATCGGCTTGCAGCGAGGCCGGGACCTTGTTGTCGAGCATCTCGATCTCATGCCAGATCGAGCGGATGCTGAAGATCTCGCTGGCGACCAGATAGGCGCGGGCGATCTCCGCCGAGGGCATGCCGGTCTTCTCGCGCACCTCGTGAATGAAGGCGGGGCCCATGCGGTTGACGATCTCGTTTGTGATCGCCGTGGCGACGATCTCACGGCGCAGCCGATGGCGCGTGATCGCTTGAGCGTACTTCTTGCGCAGTGGCGTGGGGAAATACTCGACCAGGTAATGCGCGACAGAAGGATCGTCCGGCAGGTCCGAGTCGAGCAGCTCGTCATAGAGCACGATCTTGGCGTAGGACAGCAGCACCGAGAGCTCCGGCCGGGACATGCCGATGCCCTGCTTCTGGCGCTCCATCACCGTCTCGTCGTCGGGCAGGAACTCGATCGCCCGGTCGAGCAGGCCGGCGCGCTCGAGGCCGCGCATGAAGCGGGCCAGACGGTCGAGCAGATGGGCACCCAGATGATGGGTCACGGTGATCGCCTGGGTTTGGAGGTAGTTGTCGCGCAGGACCAGGTCGGCGACCTCGTCGGTCATGCGCTCCAGCAGCTTGTCGCGCTGCTTGCGGGTCAGCTTGCCGGACTGCTCGATGGCGCCCAGCAGGATCTTGATGTTGACCTCGTGGTCGGAGCAATCGACGCCGGCCGAGTTGTCGATCGAATCGGTGTTCACGCGGCCGCCCAGCATGCCGTACTCGATCCGCGCGCGCTGGGTCATGCCGAGGTTCGCGCCCTCGCCGACGACCTTGGCCTTGAGCTGCGTGGCGTCGATGCGGATCGCGTCGTTGGCCCGGTCGCCGGCATCGAGGTGCGTCTCGTGGCTGGCCTTGATGTAGGTGCCGATGCCGCCGAACCACAGCAGCTCGACCTCGGACTTGAGCATCGCCGTGATCAGCTCGTTGGGCGTCATCTTCTCCTTGGAGATGCCGAACAGCCGCTTCATCTCCTGGGTCACGTCGATCGATTTGGCCTTGCGGTCGAAGATGCCGCCGCCCTTGGAGATCAGCTTTTCCTCATAGTCGGTCCAGGTCGAGCGCGGCAGGTTGAACATGCGGTTGCGCTCGGTCCAGGAGGCCGCCGGGTCGGGATTGGGATCGACGAAGATGTGCAGATGGTTGAAGGCGCCGACCAGCTTGATGTGCTTGGACAGCAGCATACCGTTGCCGAAGACGTCGCCCGACATGTCGCCGCAGCCGATGCAGGTGAAGTCCTCCGACTGCGTGTCCTTGCCGATCTCGCGGAAGTGACGCTTGACCGATTCCCAGGCGCCGCGCGCGGTGATGCCCATCTTCTTGTGGTCGTAGCCGGCCGAGCCGCCGGAGGCGAAGGCATCGTCGAGCC
>JAKSDN010000441.1 GCA_022360075.1 Kiloniellales bacterium
CATGATCTTCGAGTGCGGCAAGGCGAAGCGCTTGCCTTCGGCACCCGCCATCAGCAGAAGCGAGCCGGCCGAGGCCGCCAGACCGATGCAGACCGTGGAGACCTCGGGGCGGATGTACTGCATCGTGTCGTACATGGCGAGCCCGGAGGAGACCACGCCGCCCGGCGAGTTGATGTAGAAGGCGATGTCCTTCTTGGGGTTCTCCGATTCGAGATAGAGCAACTGCGCGCAGACCAGGCTCGACACGCCATCGTGTATCGGGCCCGTTAGGAAGATGATCCGCTCCTTGAGCAGGCGCGAAAAGATGTCGTAGGCGCGCTCGCCGCGATTGGTCTGCTCGACGACCATCGGCACGAGCGTGTTCATGTAAAGGTCGCGCGCATCCGCCATGCTTCATTCCAGTCCTTAGGGGTCAGACCGACGCCACTGCGGCGAACGATCGCTCATATGGCTCGATTCGCCCGACTTAGCCATCCTCGCTTGCGGGCTTTGGTGCCTCGTCCGATGTTTGCTTCCCTTCCTGCGCCGAGCCTTCGGTCGGCTCTTGTCCCTTTTTGTCCTCGGCCGCCTCGGCTTCCATCTCCTTGCGGAGATCCTCCGGCGACAAATCGCGCTCGGTGACCGTGGCCATCTCCACGATATAGTCGATCACCTTATCCTCGAAAATGGGTGCGCGCAGATTTGCCATCGCCTCCGGCGTGCGCTGGAAGTACTCGTAGACTTCCCGCTCCTGTCCCGGGTGACGCTGGGCCTCGCGCAGCAGAGCCTGATTGACCTCTTCCTCGCCCACCTCGATGCCGTTGACCCGGCCGATCTCCGAGAGCAGCAAGCCGAGGCGCACCCGGCGCTCGGCGATCTGCCGGTACTCCGCCTTCAGATCGTCCTCGCTCTTGCCCTCGTCCTCCGGGTCGAGCCGACCCTCCTTGCGCTCCGATTCGATCTGTCCCCAGATCACGCCGAATTCGGTCTCGACCATGCCGGCGGGCACCGGGAACTCGTGGGTTTCCGAAAGGCGGTCGAGCAGCTCGCGCTTCATCTTCGCCCGCGTGAGCTGGCCATATTCGCGCTCGATCTGCTCGCGGACCTGTCCGCGCAGGCTCTCCAGCGACTCCTGGCCCAAGCTCTTTGCGAGCTCGTCATCGATCGCCGGCGGCTGCGTCGCGAGGATGTCCTTCACCGTGACGTCGAACACCGCCTCCTTATTGGCCAACTTCTCGTTCACGTAAGCCTCGGGAAAGGTGACGGTGACCTGTCGGCTCTCGCCCTTGTCGACGCCGATAAGCTGATCCTCGAAGGTCCCGACGAACTGGTTCGAGCCGAGTTCGAGGTGATGGTCCTCGGCGGCCATGCCGGGCAGCTCCTCGCCGTCGACCGATCCGCGAAAGTCGATCACCAGGACATCGCCTGATTCGGCCTTGCGCGGCGCCTCGAGCGGCGCCGTCTGCTTTTTGCTGGCGGCGAGCCGTTCGAGGGCGTCCTCAACCTCTTCATCGGGTGCTGCGACCTTGAGCCGCGTGAGCGCGACTTGCGACAGATCGGCAATCTCGATCTCCGGCAACAGCTCGATGGCTAGGGTGTACTCGAGGTCCTTGCCCTGATCGAATGAGGTGATCTCGATCTTCGGTTGCAGCGCCGGCCTGAGGCCGCGCTCCATCATGGCCTGGCTGGAGCTGTCCTGAACCGCCTTCTCCAGGATTTCGCCCATCACCGACTGGCCGAAGCGCTGCTTGAGGACGTGCACGGGCGCCTTGCCGGGCCGAAAGCCCGGGAGGTTCACCTGCTGGCCGATCTCCTGGAGTCGGTTCTCCAGCTTGTCATTGATATCCTTGGCATCGACGACGACTTTGAACTCGCGCATCAAGCCGTCTGAGTTGGTTTCCATCACCTGCATGGGCGACTCGGCCCCTTCTGAACCCCGGTAACGAACATCGTTCGAGTGGATTGTTTCCGTTCCAGTGGCGCTGCCGCGGCACCTTGCCCGCCGAGCGATACCACCCTGGTGCGGGCGGAGGGATTCGAACCCCCACGAGTTGCCTCACCAGGACCTAAACCTGGCGCGTCTGCCAGTTCCGCCACGCCCGCAGCCCCAGAGGCGGCGCTGTATAGCACGCGGCTTAAGGGCTCACAAGCGCTCGGGAAGGCGCCGCGGGAAGCGGCGAAACCCGCAGCACGCAAGGACTTTTGACGACAGCAAAGCGTCCTCAGCCGGCCGCCCGGGCCACGCAGATTGCGGCGCAGGCATCGAGGATTGCCGCCACGTCGATCCGGTAGTGCTGATAGAGGTCCGGCAGGTCGCCGGACTGGCCGAAGTGCTCGACGCCCAGGGCCTGCACCTTGTGGCCGGCGACGCCGCCCAGCCAGGAAAGGCTCGACGGATGGCCGTCGACGACCGTCACCAGGCCGGCATCGCCGGAAAGCGGCGCCAGCAAGGACTCGACATGGGCGGGCGCCCCGGCATGGCCGAGCTGGCGGCCCCGCTCGGCCGCGTGCCAGCCGGCGTTCAAGCGGTCGGCCGAGGTCACGGCGAGCAGGCCGGCGCCGGGCAGATCCTCCCGGAGCTGCCGATGGGCCTCGATCGCCTCCGGCGCCACCGCACCGCTGAACACGACCGCGAGCTCCGCGCCCGGCGCGGGCGGGACCAGCCAATAGCCGCCGGCGATGATCGAGTCGCGCAGGGCCGCGCTCAGCTCCCTGTCCGGCTGTTCCAAGGCCCGCGTCGAGAGCCGCAGGTAGACCGAGCCGCCCTCGCGGTCGCGCAGCCAGTCGTGACCGGCCGCCTGACTGCCGTCGCGCTGCATGTAATCGAAGGCCCAGCCCATGATGACGCCGAGCTCGTCCACGAAGGCCGGCTCGAAGGCGGCCAGACCGTCCTGAGCCATGCCGATCAGGGGCGTGCCGATCGACTGATGGGCGCCACCTTCCGGCGCCAGGGCGATCCCGGAGGGTGTGGCCACGAGGAGAAAGCGGGCGTCCTGGTAGCAAGCGTAGTTGAGCGCATCGAGACCGCGCTGAATGAAGGGATCGTAGAGCGTGCCGATCGGCAGCAGGCGCGCGCCGAAGATCGAATGGGAGAGACCCAGGGCAGCCAGCAGCAGGAAGAGGTTGTTCTCGGCGATGCCCAGCTCGATGTGCTGGCCCTCCGGCGACATGCCCCAGCGCTGCGCCGAGACCACCTTCTGCTCCCTGAAGGTGTCCTCGCGCGGGCTACGGTCGAAGATGCCGCGCCGATTGACCCAGCCGCCCAGGTTCGTCGACACCGTCACGTCCGGCGAGGTGGTCACGATTCGGTCGGCGAGTTCGCCGTTCTCGCGGGCCAGATCGGCGAGGATGCGCCCGAAGCCCTCCTGGGTGGAGAGCTTCCCGCCCTGGGGCAGTGCCAGGCTGTCCGGCACCGCCACGCGCGGGGCCGCGAAGCGGCGCCGTCCCTCGGCGTTGAAGCGAACCTCACCGAGGAAGCGCTCGAGCATTTCGGCCTCCGCCTCCAGACCGGCGAAGGGCGCCCACTCCGCGCCCTCGGGAACGCCGTTGTCGGCCTGAAAGGCCGTCATCTGATCGGGGTTCATGAGGCCCGCGTGGTTGTCCTTGTGGCCCGCGAAAGGCAGGCCGAAGCCCTTGATGGTGTATGCCAGGAAGCAGGTCGGCCGGTCGTCGTCGATCGCCCGAAAGCCCTCCAGCACGGCTTCCATGTCGTTTCCGGCCAGGTTGGTCATCAGGTGCGCGAGGGCTTCGTCGTCGCGGCCGTCGAGTAAGGCCTTGATGCCGGCCGCGTCGCCGATGTCGGCCAGAAGCTGGCGCCGCCACGAGACGCCGCCCTGAAAGACGAGGGCCGAATAGAGCGAATTGGGGCAGTCGTCGATCCATTGCCTGAGCGCCCCGCCGCCCGGCTCCTCGAACGCGGCCTGCAGCGCCTTGCCGTATTTCAGCGTGGCGACGCGCCAGCCCATGTTGCTGAACAACTGGTCGATCTGGCCGAACAGCCGGTCCGTCACGACGGCGTCGAGGCTCTGCCGGTTGTAGTCGATCACCCACCAGACATTGCGCAGGCTGTGCTTCCAACCTTCGAGCAGGGCCTCGTAAATGTTGCCCTCGTCAAGCTCGGCGTCGCCAACCAGCGCGATCATGCGGCCCTGCGGCAGTGATTCGGGTAGCCAGCCCTTGGCGTCGACGTAGTCCTGGACCAGCGCGGCGAAGGAGGTCATGGCGACGCCGAGCCCGACCGAGCCGGTCGAGAAGTCCACGTCGTCGGCGTCCTTGGTGCGCGACGGATAGGACTGAGCGCCGCCGAAGGCGCGGAAGCGCTCCAGGTTCTCGCGGGTTTGATTGCCCAGGAGATACTGGATCGCGTGAAAGACCGGGCTGGCGTGGGGCTTGACCGCGATCCGATCCTCCGGCCGCAGCACGTCGAAGTAAAGCGCGGTCATGAGGGTGACGAGCGAGGCGCTGGAGGCTTGATGGCCGCCCACCTTCAAGCCGTCACGGCTCTCGCGCAGATGATTCGCGTTGTGGATCATCCAGGTGGAAAGCCACCTGATCTTGGTTTCGAGCGCCTTCAGGCAACGCAGCCGCGTGGCCGCGTCCTGAATGTCCGCCATCGTCGCGGGCCCCGTCCCCGTTTGCCTCATGACCCCTCGCAGATTCGGTGAGAGAACGTCCTGTCCGGACGGCCATGATCCCGGCTGCCGCGGGGCGTGGCAAGTCCGCGATTGGCGCCGGCTGTCGGCGGCGAGAGGTCTATGACGCTGTGAGGCGCTGGCGGTCCCTAGAGATAAGGCACCGCCCCTGGAGACGCGAGGATCGGCGTCGCGGTCGAGACTGACGAGAGGTTTCGGCGATGGGCGCCGGCTAGGCTTCGACGGCGTCGGTGAAGTAGGAAGAGAAGCTCTGCAGGTTCAGGGTTCGCGACGTGGCGAGGCTGTCGAGGGGTCTCTGATTGCGCTCGACGATCAGGTCGAAGCGAACATGGGGAATGCCCATCGGGTCCGACACGATCCCCAGGACCTTCGCGGTCTCGGTCGTATTGCCAGGGCCTTTGTGCCGGAATGTGGCACCCTCTCGGACTTCTGGTCGCTTGCTCGACCAAGTGAATAAGCGAGACAACATCGTCGAATTACCTACTCTCGGACTCGCAGAATTCGTCGCTCTGTGCAGTATCCCATAGGCCCGGTAAAGATTTGCTTAAGGATATTCGGCATTTGAAGGGCTTAGTACCCTTCTCTTCCGGCTTCGCTGCAAGCCTCGAGGCCACTTAGTACAGCCGGCAGGACCTCGGGCAGGTCTTCCGAGATCAAGCCGGGCCCAAAATGGTTCGCCGCCTCGCCATGGAGCCAGGCCCCCGCGGCTGCCGCCTCGAACGGTGCCATGTCCTGCGCCAGGAGACCCACGAGGAGACCGGCGAGCACATCGCCGCTGCCGGCCGTCGCCAAGGTCGGTGGTGCGTTGCCGCAGATGACGGCGCGGCCACTCGGGTCGGCGATCACGGTGTCCGCACCTTTGAGCAGCACGACGGCGCCGCTCCGCGCCGCGGCAGCACGGGCCTGCGCCAGCTTGCTCCCGCCGAGATCGGGGAAGAGTCGCCTGAACTCTCCCTGATGCGGGGTGAGCACGACAGCGCCGCTCGCGGCCTCGAAGAGATCGTCGGGCCGGGACTCGAAAACCGAAAGCGCATCGGCATCGAGCACGGTCGCCTTGCCGGCGGCGAGCCCGGCCAAGGCACGCTGGCGGGTCTCCTCCGTCACGCCGTTGCCCGGACCAACCAACAAGGCATTGCGCCGCGCATCGCTCAGGAGTTCGGCAAAGCCCCGGTCGTCCTCGACCGCGGCGGTGATCACGCTGGCGCTCGATGCGGCGTAAATCGGCAACACCTCCGGGCTGCAGGCCACCGTGACCAGCCCGGCCCCGACCCGCAGGGCCGATCGCGCGGCCAGGCGGGCGGCGCCGGTCATCTCGCGGCCGCCGGCGATCAAGGCATGGCCGTAGCTGTACTTGTGCGCCTCGAGATGGCGGCGCGGGAAGCCGGAGCGCCACAGCGCCGGCCCGTTCTCCCAGAGCGCCGGTCCAATCTCGGACAGGACCCGGCCGGGAATGCCGATGTCCGCCACGAGGATCTCGCCACAGAGACGGCGGCCCGGCAGCAGGAGGTGCGCCGGCTTCTTGCGAAAAAAGGTCACGGTCAGATCGGCCTGAAAGCAGAGGCCGCCGAGCGCCGTCCCCATATCGCCGGAAAGCCCGCTCGGCACGTCGACCGCCGCCACCGGCATCGCGCCCCCGCCGAGGGCCTCCGCGGCCGCCGCCACGACGCCCTCCAAAGGCCGGCTGAGGCCCGCCCCGAAGAGGGCGTCGATCACCAGTCCCTTTTCTGCCTGTTCCCGCTCGGCATCGAGGAAGGCGGTGTCGAGCGGCAAGACGTCGCCCGTCCAGCGCGCGGCATGAACGGCCGCATCGCCCTTGAGCCGGTCTTTCCGCCCGAGCAGGGCCAGGCGCACGGGCCAACCCGACGCGGCCAGGTGCCGCGCCGCGACGAAGCCGTCGCCGCCATTGTTGCCGGGCCCGCAAAGGACGATCGCCGGCCGCTTGCTCCAGCGCTCGCGGATGGCCCCTGCCAGGGCCGCGCCGGCGGCCTCCATGAGATCGACGCCGGGCACGCCGCCGGCGATGGCGGCCGCGTCGGCCCGATACATCTGCTCGACGGTTAGAACCGCATGACGATCTGAAGCCTGCATCGATGCCATGGATGATCCTCGGTTCCTTTCGCTTGCCACCGTTTCGGACACTGTAACGCGGGCCCATGCAGAGACCACAGTGGAGCCATGCATGCCGAGATTCGAGGAAACCAAGCGCCACGCCGATGCTAGTGTCTGCCTGCGCGATGACCAAGACGCGGATCGGATCGAGGGAGACCTGCGGGCATGCGATCGGCCGAGCGCCACCGACTCGAGCCCTATCTGAAGCGGCTGTTCGGTTTCGCCTACGGCCTGAGCGGCGAGCGCGAACAGGCTCGCGATCTGGTTCAGGAATGCGCGCTCAAGGCGCTCGCCGCCCATCGCACGCCGCGCGACGAGCCGGCCTATCGCGCCTGGCTGTTCACGATCCTCAGGAACCTCTTCATCGACCGGCAGCGCAGCAACCGCGAGGCACCTGCCGTACCGGACCCGGAGCGCGCCCCCGAGAGCTGGGAGATCTGGCGCAGCGATGAGTACCTTATGACAGCGCTCACCGTGCGCCTGGCGATGGCAAAGCTGAGCGCGCCACACCGCGAGATCATCGCTCTGGTCGATCTGGCGGGCTTCTCCTACGCCGAAACCGCGGCCTTGCTCGGTGTGCCGGCGGGCACCGTCATGAGCCGCCTGAGCCGCGCGCGGCAAGCGCTGCTCGGCCTGATCATCGACAACAACGTGCGCGAGCTACCGCGTCAGCGCGGCGGTGAATCCCGATGAGCGATGAAACCCAGACATTGACGCGGCTCGGTGCCTACGTCGACGGCCAGCTTTCGGCCCGTGAGGCCGCGCAAGTGGCCGCGGCCCTCGCGAAGGATCCCAGCCTCGCGCAGAAGGTCGCCGTGCTCAGCCGGCTCAAAGCCACGGTCCAGGAGAGCTTCGAGGGCGGAGCGCCGGCCATGACGGTCGCCGATCGGCGTGGCGGCGGCAGACCCGCCCTCGCTGCCTGCCTGGGCTTCCTCGCGTTTCTGATGGCCACCGCCATCGCCCATTGGGCAAGCCTGCCCGGAACGCCGGAGCGCTTGTCTTTGGCCTGGGCGAAGCATCGGGCTTGGCAGGCGGAGGCGGGGCTGAGGACAGAGGGCGCGGGCGACAAGCTGTTGCAGGTGGTCGGGCTCGACCCCGGTTTGACGATCCCCGACCTCACGTCGGCGCGCCTTCGCCTCACCCACTTGCGCCGGCTTTCATCGTCGGAGGGCGGGCCGGGCCTGCACCTTGGCTACGAGGGCAGCCGTGGCTGCCAGGTCAGCCTCTTCATCTATGAGTCTCTTTTCGCCCAGCGTGAGCGCCTCGCCGAGTTCAGCGCGGGCCTCGACCTGGCCTTCGGCTGGCGCGCGGGCGGCCGCGGCCATTTGATCCTCGCCCACGGCATGGACCCGCATCGCTTTCGGCTGATCGCCGCGAAAGTCGCGCAGGCGACCCGCGAAGCGGCGCCCTTCGATAAGGAGACCCGCCAAGCGCTCGCGCGGAGCCGCGCCACGGCCCCGCCATGTCTGAGCTAATCATGGGTTTGATCATGGAATAAAGCCGGAGGCTCGACCGTCTCTTCTTAGACGGCGTGGTGCCTGCGGCCCGCGCCGGCAGAACAACAAATCACTGCGGAGGAGTGTCATGGTCAAGAAGCCGAGCCAACGCGGCCTATGCGAGCTCTATCAAGAGGACCCCGAGCGGGCCGATTACCTTACCTTCGGGCGCGTCGCCCACCGCGATCGCCGCGGCTTTCTCAAGGGCGCCGGTCTGGCGACCATGGGCGCGATGCTCGGCGCCAGCATCCCCTTCCACCGCAACATGCCGGCCGGGCTCATTCCCGCGGCGCTCGCCGAGGCCACGGAGCTCGAGCTGTTCAAGGCGAAGGACGGCCTGACGCTGCTCAACGACCGTCCGGTCAACGCCGAGACCCCCGCGCATCTGCTCGACGACCCCGTGACCCCGAACAATCGCCACTTCGTGCGCAACAACGGGCTGGTGCCCGACATGGCGATCGCCATGGACGCGAGCGAGTGGTCGCTGACGATCAACGGCGAGGTCGATCAACCCCTGACCCTGAGCCTCGAGGAGCTGAAGAGCCGCTTCGAGGTGGTGCGCCTGAAGCTGCAGGTCGAATGCGGCGGCAACGGGCGGGCCGCCTTCAACCCACCGGCCAAGGGCAATCAATGGACCGTCGGCGCGATCGGCAACGCCGAGTGGACGGGCGTGCGCTATCGCGACCTGCTGCAGGCCGCGGGCGTCAAGGACAATGCGATCTACACGGCGCACTACGGCATGGACGGACACCTCTCCGGCGATCCGGAGAAGCTGCCGATCTCGCGCGGCGTGCCGCTCGAAAAGGCCATGGAGCCCCATTCGATCATTGCCTTCGAGATGAACGGCGAGCCGATCCCCGCGCTCAACGGCTTTCCCGTGCGCACCGTCTGCCCCGGCTGGCCCGGCTCGACGTCGCAGAAGTGGCTGCGCCGCATCGAGCTGCGCGATGTCGTACACGACGGGCCGAAAATGACGGGCACCTCCTATCGCGTACCCTACTACCCCGTGGCCCCGGGGACCAAAGTCGATAAGAAAG
>JAKSDN010001472.1 GCA_022360075.1 Kiloniellales bacterium
CGCGGCCGCCTTCACCGAGGACGGCTGGTTCCGCACCGGCGATCTCGGCCGGCTCGACGAGGACGGCCGGATCCTGATCACCGGCCGCGCCAAGGAGATGATCGTGCTCGGCGGCGGCAAGAACGTCTTCCCCGAGGAAGTCGAGAAGGTCCTAAGCGCCAGCCCTTTCATTCAGGAGCTCGCGCTATTGGAGCGCCAGGGCGCGTTGGTGGCCCTCGTCGTACCCGAGACCGACGCCATCGAGGCGAGCGGCAGCACCAGGGTCGATGACGTGATCCGGGTCGAGGTCGCGGCGAGAGCCCAGAGCCTGCCGTCGTTCCAGCGTCCGACCGGATATGCCCTCTGGCGCGAGCCGCTGCCGCGCACCCGGCTCGGCAAGTTCCGCCGCTTTCTGCTGCCGGAGCTCTACGCGCAGGCGCAGGAGGGCACGCGGCGGGTCGCCGAGGAAGACCTGTCCGACGCCGACCGCGCCCTGCTCGCGGGCTCGCCCGTGCGCGAGATCTGGGACCTGCTGAAAGCGCGCTATCCGGACAAGCCACTGCGTCTGGATGCCAATCCGCAGCTCGATCTCGGCATCGACTCCATCGAGTGGCTGGGCGTGACGCTGGAGCTCGACGACCGCTTCGGAATCAAGCTCTCCGAAGATGAGGTCGGCGCCGTCGCGGACCTGCGCGGCTTCCTGACCCTGGTCGCCGAGGCCGCGGCGCGCGGCGCGGCGGCACCGCGTGCCGAGGCTGGCGCCGTCGATGTCGTGAGCGAGCGCTGGTTGGCGCCGCCGGGTCCGGCTTTGACGGCTCTCGGCCGTCTCCTCCTAGGCTTGAACGCGCTGGTCGTAAGAGTTCTGTTCCGCCTGCGCGTTGAAGGCGCGGCCCAGCTTCCCGGCGGCCCGCCCTGCCTTTTCATCGCCAATCACGCGAGCGATCTGGACCCGCTGGTTTTGGCGGCGGCGATTCCCTCGCGCCACCGCCGGCAGCTCTACTGGGGCGGTGACATCGTGCGCCTTTTCAAGGGGCCGCTGCTGCACGCGCTGGCGCGGGCGCTCCACGTCTTTCCGGTCGACGAGCGCCAGCCGGCGGCCTCGCTCGGGCGCGCCGCCGAGGTTCTGGCGCGCGGCCATGCCCTGGCCTGGTTCCCCGAGGCCTGGCGCAGCCCGGACGGCGAGCTGCAGGATTTCCTGCCGGGGGTCGGTCGGGTGATCGCGGACTATGAAGGCCCGATCGTCCCGGTCTTGATCTCGGGCAGCTTCGAGGCCATGCCGCGCTGGCGGCGCCTGCCGCGGCTCCATCCGATCGCGGTGCGATTCGGTGCCGCCGTGGAGGCTGCGAGCTTACGGGATGATGGGAGCGGGGAGGCGGCCTATCGCTCGGTCGCGGCGCGCCTGCGCGAAAGGGTGGCCGCTCTTCGCGTGCGCTGATGGCTTCGGGCGTGTCGTCCTTGCCGAGCTGGCCGCGACGACGGTCTCACCGCCTGACCGAGAATGATAGCGTTCAGAACCGGAACTTGGAGGAAAACCTCTCCTCCCTTGTCATTGCCGGACTTGATCCGGCAATCCAGGCATCGCTTGACCCAAACGCCACTCTGGATCACCGGGTCAAGCCCGGTGATGACAACTCAACAGTAACGCCTCATTGAACTTACGAGTGTCTTTCCGTGTCAGACTCTCAGCCTGCCGCCTCGGGGGCGATCGTCGGCGCGGCTGCGATGCCGTTCCGACCGGATCGCCGCAGCTTGCCGACAAGCTCCGCCAGGGCCACACCCAAGCGCACGAGCTCGGAGAAGGGCTGGCTTCGGTAGCAGGACTCGAAAGCGCCTTCGCGGATCATCGTTGCGGGTCTCCTGGCGGCGGGAAACGGTTTCCAGATTTGTGCAGCGCACAATCGGAATTTAGCAACTCTTCCCGAAGACTGAAGACCTCGCTTGTGCAATGCGGGCATGCGGGAACTGCATGCGGCGAGGGGCCGATACGCCTCGATCAGCAGGCGATGCCCCGGCTCGGCGGAGACTCCGAGCCGCCGCGGGTGCCGGCGGCAGGATGCAGCCCAAGGGTTCGGGCCCGCTGGCGGGTCAGCGCGAGGACGGCATCGATATAGGGCGTGTCGACGCCGACGAGCCGGCCCATCTCCTGGACGGCCGTGACCAGGGCATCCAGCTCCAGGCTGCGGCCGCGCTCCAGGTCCTGGAGCATTGAGGTCTTGTGTGCGCCGACCGAGGCGGCGGCGTCGAGCCGCTGTTCGAGGTCGAGGCCGGTCTCGATGCCCAAGGCCGCGCCGATCTCGCGCGCCTCGATCATCATCTGGCGCGCGATCGCGCGGGTCCCCGCGTCGCTGGCGATCACGTCCAGGGTCGCGCCGGTCAGCGCGCTGATCGGGTTGAAGCTGAGGTTGCCCCAGAGCTTGCGCCAGAGCTCGACGCGGATGTTGTCGCGCACCTGCGCCTGCAGCCCGGACGCGGCGAAGGCCTTCTGGACCTGTAGGCAGCGCGGGGTGATCGCGCCGTCGGGCTCGCCGAAGATGAAGCGGTCGCCGAAGACATGGCGGATCAGGCCCGGGCCGAGCGGTTCGGCCGCCGCGTAGACCGCGCAGCCGATCACACGCGAGGGATGGATGGCGCGCCACAGGCGTCCGCCCGGATCGACGCTCTCGAGGCGGCGGTCCTCGTAGCGGTCGCCGTGCTTATAGAAGTACCACCAGGGCAGGCCGTTCATCGCCGTGACCACGGCGGTTTCGGTGGCGAGCAACGGCGCGATGCTCTCCGCCGCGTCGGCGGCCTGCTGCGCCTTGACGGCGAGGATCACGACGTCCTGGGTACCGAGCGCGCGCGGATCGTCGGCGCAGTTTGGCCGCGCGCGGCTCTCCTCTTGGTCGCTGCGAAGCCGCAAGCCCCTCTCGCGGATCGCCTCGAGCGTGGCGCCCCGCGCGACCATAGAGATCTCGTGTTCGCTTCGGCTCAACGCAACGCCGAGCAGGCCGCCAATGGCTCCGGCGCCGACAATGCAGATCCGCATCCTGCTCTTCCTCGTTGCCTCGCCCCGATGTGGCATGTCCAAGGGATCGGGAGGAATCACGTCTCGGTGAAAGACGCCGTCAGGTGACTAGCGGTCGGTCTTCCCTGGCCTTAAGGCCCATGGCGGGACAATACACGATGGACGACGCTGACGGCGAGCGGCTCGGTCAGCTCCGGGCACTTCGCCATCACGCTGTCGACGGCGGCCTGGAATTGCCGGCTGCTGCCGGCACCGTCGACCGACGCCTTCACGATCGCATCCAGGATCACCTCTTCGAGTCCATGGGTCGCTTCGACCTCGTCCATGGCCTCGTCCATCGAGCGCAGTGGCCGCTTGAGGTAGGGACTGGTCGGTTCGTTCATCTGCACGAGAGCCTCGCTAACGGTGGGACTGTCCGTAGCGCAGCGATCGGAGATCACCGATCGGTGAGTGGCAGAAGTCTTAGGCCGCGTGACTAGGCGGGCTGTGGGAATCCTCACAGACGTTGGGGGTTCGCCCGGATACAGGCGCGATTTCACGTTAGGGTCGTTGCCGCCACCCGCCTCTGCCATTCGCGCAAGGTCACGCGCGGGCGTCTGTTCCGCGAACGGCCGTCGGTTGAGGGGCGCAGGCCTCGCCGAGCGGGCTGCGGATTCCGTTCTGGGGGTGCTTCGATGCGTGTCTAAGTCGACAGGGCCGTGCGCACCGTGGCGCCGATCTCGGCGGCCGAAGGGGCCATCCGGACCCCGGCCGCGGCCAGGGCCTCGATCTTGTCCGTCGCACTGCCGGTGCCGAAGACGTCGAGCGTCCCCGCGTGTCCCATGCGCCGCTCGGTCGGCGCGTGCAGCCCGGCGACGTAGCCGATCACCGGTTTGGCAGGCTTGGCTTCCTCGAGGAAAGCGGCCGCCTCCTCCTCGGCCGTGCCGCCGATCTCGCCGATCAGCAGGATGGCCTCGGTCTGCGGGTCGGCCAGAAACAGCTCCAGGCAGTCGACGAAGGACATGCCATAGACCGGATCGCCGCCGATCCCGATCGAGGTCGAATGGCCGAGACCTCGGCCCGAGGTTTGCTCTGCCGCCTCGTAGGTCAGCGATGCCGAGCGCGACGCGATGCCGATCCGCCCGGGCCGGTGATGGTGGCCCGGCATAATGCCGATCTTGCAGGCGCCGGGCGTGATCACACCTTGGCTGTTGGGCCCGACCAGGCGGGTCTTCGAGTCCGCGAGCCGCCGCTTCACGCGCACCATGTCCAGGACCGGTATGCGCTCGGTGACGCAAACGACCAGCGGCACTTCCGCCTCGATCGACTCGATGATGGCCTCGGCCGCGTTCTCGGGCGGCACGAAGACGACGCTCGCATCCGCGCCGGTCGCCGCCATGGCCTCGGCGACGCTGTCGAAGACGGGCAGGCGCAGATGCTGCGTGCCGCCCTTGCCGGGCACGACACCGCCGACGATCTTCGTGCCGTAGGCGATCGCCTGCTCGCAGTGGAAGGTCGCCTGAGCCCCGGTGATGCCCTGGCAAATCACTTTGGTCTCGCTGTCGATCAGAATCGCCATCACGCCGCCTCCCGCTTCACGGCCTCGACCGCAAGGCGCGCCGCCTGCGCCATGTCGGCCGCGAGGGTTACTCGAATGCCTTGGTTTTGCAGGGACTTTTTGCAGATCTCGTGGTTCGTCCCGGCCGCGCGCAGAATCAGGGGGACCTGCAGGCCGTGACGGCTCACGGCCAGCCCGATCCCTTCCGCCACAGTGTCGCAGCGCAGGATGCCACCGCCGTAGATGTTGACCAGGATCGCTTTGACCGCGGGATTGCCGGCGATCATCTCGAAGCCGACGGCGATCTGCTCGCGCGTCGCGACCGGACGGATGTCCATGAAGTCGGCCGGCTCCCCGCCCTGGCGCTTGAGCTGGTCGAGGGTCGCGAGCGCGAGGCCGGCGCCGTTCACCAGGCAGCCGATGTCGCCGGCCAGCTTCACGTAGTTGAGCTCGTAGCGCTTCGCCTCCAGCTCGGTGGGATCGACTTCCTCCTCGTCGCGCAGCGCTTCGACGTCGGCGTGCCGAAAGAGAGCGTTGTCGTCGAAGATCATCTTGACGTCGAGCGCGATGAGCGCGCCCTCCGCCGTGAGCCCGAGCGGGTTGATCTCGATGAGGCTCGCGTCCTTGGCCTCGAAGGCGCGAACGAGCCCCTCGGCGAGTGCCGCCGCGGCCTTCGCGCTCTCGCCCTCGAGTCCCAATGCGCGGCAAAAAGCCATCGCGTCCTCGTCGCGGAGTCCGGCCGCAGGGTCGACGATCAGGCGCTCGATCGACTCGGGCGCCCGCGCGGCCCTGGCCTCGATGTCTTCACCGCCCTCGGCTGCACCGATCACGGCGATGCGGCCGGCCGAGCGGTCGATCAGGACGGCCAGGTAGAGCTCGCGGACCGTCGCGACGGCCTGCTCGACCAGGACCTGCCTGACCGCTTTGCCCTCGCTCCCGGTCTGGTGCGTGACCAGGCGCTGGCCGAGCAGCTCGCGGGCCGCCGCTTCGACCTCGACGGCGGAGGCCGCTCTACGCACGCCGCCGGCCTGGCCGCGGCCGCCGGCATGCACCTGGGCCTTCACCATCCAGGCGTTGCCGCCGAGGTCTCGGGCGACCTGCCCAGCCTCCTCGGGATTGCGGGCGACGGCGCCCGCCGGCGCAATGAGGCCGAAGTCCGCCAACAGGCGCTTGGCCTGGTATTCATGGATGTTCATGGCACCGCCCTCCCGGATTCGAGCCCAGCCATCACTCATTGAGCTGTTGGTTCTTGGTATACCACATACCAATAGACCTGACAAGGTCGAGAATCGTGGCGAATCTGCCGGCAAATGGCGGTCGCGACCGAACTGTGCTAGGCATCGTCCCGGTATCTCAGGGCGTTAGAGGAATCGAGCGGGGCGATTTCATGGCCACGGCGAACTTGGCGGTCGAGCCATTGGAGGCGACGCATTCGCTGAAGGATCGTATCTACGATCGTCTGAAGAGTGCGATCTGCGCGATGAACATCTACGCCGAGGACGCGGTGCTGCGCCTCGACGAGCGCGAGCTTTCCGAGCGCCTGGCGATCAGCCGCACACCGATCCGCGAAGCCCTGGCCCGCCTGGAGCAGGAAGGCCTGGTGCGCATCGTGCCGCGCAAGGGCGTGTTCATCGTGCGCAAGACCAAGGCCGAGATCCTGGAGATGATCACCGTCTGGGCGGCCCTGGAGAGCATGGCGGCAAGGCTGATCACCCAGCAGGCCTCCGACGAGGAGATCGCGTCTTTGCGGGCGCTCTTTGCCACCTTCCAGGGCGGCCAGGTGCAAGCCCAGATCGACGAATACTCGGAGACCAACATCGCCTTTCATCAGGCGATCTTGAAGATGAGCCGCTGCGCGCTATTGACCGATATCGCCGATGGGCTGTTCATTCACATGCGCTCGATCCGCGCGCGCACGATCGGCGAGGACGACCGGGCGGCGCGCTCGATCATCGACCATCTGCACATCATCGAGGCCCTGGAGGCACGCGACACCGAGCTGGCCGAACGCCTGGTGCGCGAACACACCCTC
>JAKSDN010000504.1 GCA_022360075.1 Kiloniellales bacterium
AGATCCAGGCCAGTTCGGCATGGGCCGGCACCTGGCTCTGGTTGAACAGGACCGAGCGCTTGGGATCGATGCCCGCCGCCAGGTAGGCGGCCGTGACCTCGCGCGTATTGGCCTTCAGCTCGGCCGGCTCCTGCCAGAGTGTGATCGCGTGCAGGTCGACGACGCAGTAGATGCACTCGAACTCCTCCTGCAGGCCGACGAAGTTGCGGATCGCCCCGAGATAGTTGCCCAGGTGCAGGTTGCCGGTCGGCTGGACGCCGGAGAAGATGCGCTTCATGTCGAGCAGAGCCCCGTCGGTCGGGCGCCCCGCCGCGAATCGCGGGACGCGGCCGGGTTATCGCCGGTGACTCCTGTGGGGTCAAGCCGCCCGCCGGCCGCGCCGCGACAGAAGGCTGCGCAGGTCTTCGCGGTCGAAGGCGCCTGACACTAGGGCCAGCAGGGCGTAGGCGGCGAGCCCGGCGCCGACCAGCAGGGCGAGGCCGAGGATGCGCAGCGCCTGGCCGGCCTCGAACCAGGGCGCGAGCCAAAGCGCGCCGGCCCAGAGGCCGGCGCCCATCAGGACGCTGGCGATCACGATGCGCGGCAGGCGTTGGCGGAAACGCCGGTCGAGCGCCAGGAACGCGCGCCGCCTGAGGCCCCAGGCCAGGAGCCCCGCGTTGAGCCAGGCGGCGAGCGCGGTGGCGAGCGCCAGGCCGACGTGGCCGAGCGGCCAGAAGAGCGCGAGCGAGAGCGCGATGTTGGCGGCGACCGAAGCGGCCGCCATCTTCAGCGGGCGCACGGTGTCCTCGCGCGCGAAGAAGGCCGGCTGCAGCACCTTGACCAGCACGTAGGCCGGCAGGCCGAGGGCGAAGGCGGCCAGGGCCTGCGCCGTCGCGCGGCTCGCCTCGGCGTCGAAGGCGCCGCGCTCGAACAGCACGACGATGATCGGCCAGGGGATGACGATCAACGCGGCCGTGGCCGGCAGGGTCAGCAGCAACGCGTGCTCGAGCCCGCGGTTCAGGCTCTCCATCGCCGCCGCCTCGGCGCCGCCGCGCAGCTTGCGGGTGAGATCGGGCAGCAGCACCACGCCGAAGGCGATGCCGATCAGCCCGAGGGGAAGCTGATAGACCCGGTCGGCGTAATAGAGATAGGAGACGGCGCCGGCTTGCAGCGAGGCGATGATGGTGCCGACCAGCAGGTTGAGCTGTTGCGCGCCGGCCGAGAGCACGCCGGGTATCATGAGCCTGAGCAGCCGGCGCAGGTCCGCATTGAGGCGCGGCCGCGGCAGGCGCAACGCCATGCC
>JAKSDN010001377.1 GCA_022360075.1 Kiloniellales bacterium
AGCGCGAAGCTGATCGGGTGACGGCCGGTGCCGCAGCCCGCGATCAGGCAAGGCAGATCGGCGTCGGCGATCTCGGGGATCTCGGCCCACGGCAGGTTGTGCCGAAGGTACTGTCGACAGGCGACCGGGACCTGACCGGACAAGGTGATCCAGCGCGGATAGGGGCTCTCCTCGTATTGGGTGCGGACCGCCTGGGTAACCGCGTCGTCGAGTTGGCCGAACGTCGCGATGCTTGGCTTGAGGTGCTGTTCCTCGCCGGGCTCCAACAACGCCCGCCGCATCAGCGCCTGCATCTCCGCCGACCAGGCCTCCAGGGGGACCGACGAGAGCCGTTCGTGATCGCCCAGATGATGGAGTGGATGATACATGGCATAGGCTGCGAGCCTGATCTCGAAGTCCTGGTCTGGGCGCTCCAATTCAGCCGTGGCCGTTGCGATCTCCGCCGCCAGCTCCGCGATGGCTGCCTGCTCGACTTCGTTGGTGGGAAAGACGTAGCTGTTGTTGTGGCACTGCATGGCGAAGCTGCACATGAAGGCCTTGGCGTTGCGCAACGCCGCGGGGTCTTGGATGACCTTGCCCAGCAGACTGCGGCGCAGGGAAACTAGCAGCGCTTCGAGGCCGAGGTGCGTGTTCACGACCTTGGTGAGCAGCAGGAGCATAAGCCTGTCGGCGAGGATGCCGTCGAGGTGGACCCGGTCCGACTTGCCGTCGCCGGCGTCTTCCACGCGGGCCGCCGCCATGGTGCGTGTCCAGAGGTAGGCGCCGACAGCCGGACTCATGCGCTGAAGATCGACCTGCTCGGCCTCGAAGCAGGTGATGAAGGCCCGCTCGAGCGCCGGCAGCGGCCGGTCCAGGTGGCACTCCTGGAACACCTCGGCGAAGATTTTCTGGTAGTCGTCGCTGACCTTCGCGCGGGCGAAGCCGAGGGCCAGCGGCTCCAGCGCCTCGCCGGTCTTTCCGGACTGCGCGAGCAGCAGGCCGTAGTCGCCCAGGATCTCGGGGTCGTTCGGTGTCAGCGCCAAGGCCTTGCGGAAGGCTTCGCCAGCCTCGTCCAGCCGGGCCAGGCCGGCGAGACCGCGGGCGAGGGTCGCGTGCCGTGCCGCGTCCTTGGGCGCGCGCTTCAGGGCCGCTTCCAGGATCTCGACGCTTTCATCCAGACGACCCTGGCGATAGCACCAGTCGCCGTAGCACTTCTGAGTCTGGGTGTTGTCGGGATCGAGCCGGGCGGCCTGACGAAAGGAGGCGTCGGCTTCCTCGATGCGCTCCTGACCGGCGTAGATGACGCCAAGGTTGATCTGCGAAGAGGCGTCCTGCGGATCGATCGCCACGGCCTTTTGCAGCAGCACGACGGCCTGGTCCGGCCGGTCGGTCTGACCGCAGAGTGCGCCGAGGCGGGCGAGGGCGGCCTGGTTATCCGGCTCGCGCGCCAGCACCTCATGATAGAGCGCCTCGGCCTCGGGCAGGCGGCCGGCGAGATGGAGGCCATGGGCCTTGGCGAGCTCTCCCCGCAGACCCTCGGCCCGGCCGACCTTGCGCGCCTGTTTCTCCGCCCGCCTGCGCTCTTGGCGGTTCGGTTTTCGGGCAGCGTCCTGCTCGAGCGTTTGAGCTTGGGTCATCGGGACCTGGATGGCGGCAGGAAGGGCGACCGCGGCGCTAGCCGGCGGCGCCCTGGCCGAGGGTCAGCGGCTGTTGGATCGGATAGGCGCTGTTAGCCATCACGACCTGGCGGGCCAGCGCGCGGTTGACGTCGATGACGACCGGGGCGCGCAGGTTGACCGTCACGTTGAGGCCCTGGTCGGCCTGTCGCAGCGTGACGATCAGCAGGAAGGCGGCCGCTTCCACCGGGATACCGACGGAGAGCGCGGCGTCTTCCAGGTCTTCGCGCGCCACGCGGCCCTCGTCGATCTTGAGCGGATTGACGATGAAGCTGAGCGAGGTGTCCTCGAGACACTGCAGCAGCTTGAAGGCGGCAAGCTCCGGCTGCGGCAGATCGGCGATCCCGAAGTTGTGATGGTCGGAAAAGCCAAGCAGCCCCAAGGGCATGTAGACCCGATTCTCGGCGCCGA
The DNA here is from genome assembly GCA_022360075.1 of Kiloniellales bacterium. The sequence continues at coordinate 2,067 of JAKSDN010001377.1, forward strand.
ACTCGAGCGCGCCGAAACGGGTTTCGACAACCAGCCGGCCCTGGGTCTCGGGCGTCGCCTCCCCGGACTGTTGGCCCGCCTCCGACGGGCTCTGAGCGGCGCTAGGTTCCCACATGGTAAATCACTCCTTGGCTTCTGACCGTCTCGCAAGTTCCGTGCCGCGCCGGCTAGATGAACTGCAGCAGGCTCAAGCCGTTCAGTCTCCCGAGGGTCGAGAACGACGCCTCGATTGTGGTGGTATTTTGAGAAAGAAGCGTAAGCGCCTCTGCGACGTCGATTTCCTCGACTTCGCCGATGGTCTTCTCGGCGAGCAGGGTCGTGTCTTCCTGTATGCGTTTCATGTTTTCGAAGGTGGAGCGCGAGGTCCCGATGTCCGCCCTGATATCCGGGATCTCCGTGATCGCTTCGTTGACCAGGCCCAGGGCCTGGTTGAGGTCGTCGATATTGACGTTGCTTGGATCGGCGGCGTTCTTCGTGATGAAGAGCGCGCGCATCAGCTTCTCGAAGCCGCTGTCGGCGGCCGTCACGCCGTAGGTGACCGTAACCTGGTCGTCGGCGCGCAGGCTGAGCTTGGTCGGATCGCCGTCGTAGTAGCTGGGGTTCTTCGGGTCGTAGCCGAGGTCGCCCGGCACGGCCGCCGAATTGTTGGCGGCGCCGCCTGTGGCAGCCATGTTGACCAGGAAGTTGCCGAGATCGATCTGGGTGCCCGCGTTGTTGACCGTGGCGTCGGCAAGGACTGTCGTGACGTCGATGCTGAGGGTCACCTGGGCGTTGGTCGTGGCATTGGTCAGGGTGACGTTCTGCACGCCGGTCGCGGTCTCGAAGTCGAGTCCCGTCGCAACGAAATTGCCGTTGCTCGAAGGCAGCGTCAGCGTGACGTTCGCTGCGTCGCTCGTCGGACTGGAGATGTCGATGATCCGATTGTTGATCGTGCTGACGTCGCCGAGGATCGAGGTCATGTTGATGGCGCCGAAAGCACCCGCGCCGCCGGCCACGCTGCCGGTGATCGCCTGCGTGGTGATCGGCGTTGCCATGGCGAACTGATCGTCGAGCGTGAGCTCGACCTTCGTGCCGGCTAGCGTAAAGTTGTAGGCGGCGGTCTCGCCGGGCGAAGGCGCGGCGGCGATGCTGGCCGTGTCCGTGCTGCCGTCGTCGAGGTTCCTCAGCGTGAGCGTGCCGGCGCCGTCGTAGGTGAGCTGAAGCGCATCGCCCGTGCTGCCCGACGGCACACGCAGCGAGACGACGCCGGTGATGCTGCGCAGGCCGGTGCCGCTGGTCGTCGCCGCGCCGGTGTACTCGAGAGAATCGACCAAGGGCGTCGTCGGGTTGAGCCAGGCATTGAGGTCGACCGGCGCGGTGTCCGTGCGCGTGCCGGCGAATAGGAAACGGCCGTTGAGATCGGTGTTCAGCAGGGCCACGGCCTGCTCCAGCATCTCAGTGGCCTGTTGCTGCAGCACCAGATCCGGCGAGTTGCCGCTCGAGGTGGCCGAGACGAGCAGCGTGCGCAGCTCCGTCGCCAGGTCGAAGAGTTGTGCCGTCGCGTTCTCCATCTGCGTCAGGCGCCGGTCGGCGGTCTCGGTGTTGTCGATGAAGCTAAGCGCGGTCTCGCGCAGGCTCTCGACGTTGATCAGCGTGCGCGAATCGAAGGCAATGCCCTTGTAGTCGCGGCTTTCCTTGCCGGTCGAGACGGCGATCTGTAGGTCGGCGTTGCGCGCCTGCGCGGCCTGGGTGTTGGCCAGCGCCAGGTTCTGCACCGCGAATGTGGCGACCCGTGTCATGGCGGATCTCCTAGCTCACCATCTGCTGGAGCACTTGGAACATCTCCTGGACCGTGGTGACCAGGCGGGCCGACGAGCTGTAGGCCTGCTGGATCACGATCATGTTGGCCAGCTCCTCGTCGACGTTGACGCCGCTCAGCGAGTCGGAGCGGAACTTGAGCTCCTGATGCAGCGCCTCCTGGATCTGGACGTTGCTCTCGCTGCGGGCCGCCGCCGTGGAGTTCTCGAAGATGATCTCCGCGCCGTAGCCGGCGAAGGTGACCGCGACCGCCGGCAGATTGCCCGCGGCACTGAAGGAGAGCTTCTCGTCGAACTTTGCCGCCATGGCCTGGGCGGTCGAATTGTCGCCCGGCGACACCAGGCTCTGGCCGCCCGTCAACGGGAAGGTCATCGCCGTGGTGCTGCGCGCGATCAGGCTTGGATCGCTGACGATGTCCTGACGCACCGAGAGCGCCCGGGTCATGCCCGTGAGCGTGGACTCGCCGGTATTGAAGCTGGGCGACGTGAAGAAGTCGTTGAGGCCGAAGAAATGCGACAGGCCCGGCGTCGAGCCGTTCTGGAGCTGGACCGTCGTCGCCGTCCCGCCGTTCGGCGTGAAGCCGCTGACCGCCGAATCGCCCTCGTCCATGACGACGCGCAGGCTCGGGCTCAGGGTCGAGATCTCCAGCCGCACCTGGCTGCCCACGGTCACGAGCTGGGCCTGGATGACCTGGGGCGGCGAGGCGGCGGCCTGCGTGTTGATCTCGTTCACCAGGTCGGTCAGCGTCACCGGCGCCGTTATGCCGGACAGGTTCACCGAGAAGGGCTGGGCGGTGGCGATGTTGTCCGGCACCTTGCCGCTTGAATCGACGGCGGCGAAGCGCAGCGTGCCCGAGACGGCGATCACGTCGTTGGCGGAATCGAAAAGCCGCGTCCCGCTCAGCGTCTGCGGCGGCGGCGAGGCGATGCCCTTGTTGTGCAGCGCGTTGATCTCGTCGCGCAGCGCGCCGGCGAGCTGGTCGATCTCCGCCTGCAACCCCGGCAGCACGGAATCGCGCAGATTGATCAGGCCCTTGAGCTCGCCGCCGCGCAGCGTCGTGGTGATATCGCGGTTGTTCAGCGAGATGCCGTCGATGTCGCCGTTGGCGTAGCTGTTGGCCGGCGCCAGGACATTAAGCGGCGAGTGGCTGAGGAAGTTGGGGAAGCTGTCGAGCAGCGTGCCCTCGGTGGTAAAGACGACCACCTCGCCCGAGCTGCGGGTGAAGGTCTGGATGTCGAGGTACTGCGAGAGTTCGCCGAGCGCGGTATCGCGCTTGTCCTCAAGGCCGGCGGTGGTCTCGCCGCGTGCTTTCTGGCTGACGATCTCGTCGTTGAGGTCGGCGATCTCCTGGAGCTTGCTGTTGACCTCGTCGACGGTGGCGGAGAGCTGGCGCTCGGCGTCGCTGCGCAGGGTCTGGACCTGCTCGGACATGGTCTGGAGCTGGCGGACCACTTCCTGCGCGGCCTTGATCACCTCGATCCGCTGGGTCGGCCCCTCCGGGCTCGCCGAGTAGGCCGCCATGGCGCTGGCCAGGTCGGTGATCGAGGCGCTGATCGAGCTGTCGGCGCCGGGGCTGCCGAACAGGTCCTGCATCTGCTGGTAGAAGGGCTGGGCCACCTGGTCCACGGCGGCGGTCGAGCGGGCCGCGCGGATGTCGCGCATCAGGGTCTCGTCGACCTTGCGCTGGATGGTGCCGAGCTCGACGCCGGAGCCCAGCCCGGCCAGGATCAGCGCCTTGCTTTCCGCCGTCTTGCGGGTATAGCCCTCGGTCGTCGCGTTCGCGATGTTGTCCGAGACGATCTGCAGACTCGCCTGCTGAGTCTGGATCCCGCTGAGGGCGGCGTTGAGTGTCAGCGACAGCGACATGGTCCTTCCCGGTCCCTCCGAGCCGATGCCGGATTACAGGCGCGCGTCGACCGCGACCGACAGCGAGCCGGGCAGGGCGGCGGCACCGCCTCGAGTCAAGGCGCCGGCGGCGGAATAGCCGCTTGGCTGCTCGCGGCTGTCCTCGACCGCCTGGATGACCGCCTTGAAGAGCCGCTCGTTGGCCTCCTTGACGGCGTAGAGCGCGCGCGCGTTCTCGGTCAGCGTGTTCTGGAAGTCGGTGCTGGCGTTCATGATCCGCCGTCTCAGCGAACCGTCCGGATCGTCGAGCTCGCCGGGGTTCTCGGTCAGGCGCTTGAGCATCGATTCGTAGGCGCCGATCAGCACGATCTTCTCCTGCTGCAGGGCCTGCATCGCGCGCGGATCCATCTCGCGCAGCAGCCGGGTCTCCTCGCGCAGCACGTCGATCAGGCGGCTCAAGACCTTGAGCAGCTCCCCCGCCTTTGCCGTGGCTTCCGTCATGTTTCGATCTCCTGGAGGGCAAGAATCTGTCTTTCCACCGCGTCGGCGATGCCGATGCCGCCGTTGCGCGCGAGCGCGCGGCCGTATTCCTCGACCAGCATGGAGCGGTACATGCGCTCGCCGGAGCCGCCGCCGAAGAGCCCGTCGGTCCCGAGCGTGTCGAACATCGGCTGCAGCATCTGACCGAGGAAAACCGCCTCGAACTCCTGGGCCGCCGCCTTGGCGTCACGCGCCCCGGCGGCCCCCCCGGCTGCGCTCAAGCCCGTGAGTCTGGCCGTCTCGAGCACAGGATTGCCGGTCCGGGTCAGAACCTCGATCGCCGATGTGCTCACGTCCATCACATCACCTCGATTTCCGCTTGCAGGGCGCCGGCGGCCTTGATCGCCTGCAGGATCGTGATCATGTCGCGCGGCCCGACGCCCAGCGCATTGAGGCCGTTGACCAGCTCTTGCAGGCTGACGCCCGAGGGCAGCACCGCGAGCTGGCGCTCGCCGTCCTCGGAGATGTCGATGTTGGTGCGGTCGACGACGACCGTGTCGCCGGTCGCGGAGAAGGGCGAGGGCTGGCTCACCTGGGGCGTCTCGGTGATGCGGATCGTCAGGTTGCCCTGGGCGATGGCGACCGTGCTGATGCGCACGTTCTCGCCCATCACGATCACCCCCGAGGCCTCGTCGATGAT
>JAKSDN010000651.1 GCA_022360075.1 Kiloniellales bacterium
GTCGGTGCTCGGCGCCGGCCGCAGCCAGATCCCGATCGCCAGCATGTCGGCGGCCATGGGCGGCAACGTCCGCGTCGGCCTCGAGGACTCGCTCTGGGCCGGCCCCGGCAAGCTCGCCGAGTCCAACGCCCAGCAGGTGCGCCTGGTCCGCCAGGTGATCGAAGGCCTGTCCCTGGAGGTCGCCGCGCCGGAGGATGCGCGGCAGATGCTCGATCTGAAGGGCGGCGACGCGGTGGCGTTTTAGGGGATTGAGTTGCGTGGCAAGGTCGAGCGATCCTCACCCTTCGACAGGCTCAGGATGAGGACGATGGGTTTCAGATGACACCCTCCCCCTCATGCTGAGCTTGTCGAAGCGTGAGGATCGCTCGGTTTAACCGCCAACGACAAACCGCTCTCAATCGGCAGCCAAAGAAACTCCATGCCCCTCAAGTTCCCCGACGCCCTCGTCACCACCGACTGGCTGGCATCCAACCTGTCCAACCCGACGCTGCGCGTCTTCGACTGCACGACCTACCTCGTCTACGACACGGGCAAGGATCGCCCCTATCGTGTCGTGAGCGGCCGCAGGGACTACGAGGCCGGCCACATCCCAGGCGCAGGCTTCCTCGATATCCAGAATGAGCTGTCGGACAGCAGCAGTCCTTTCTGCTTCACGATGCTTCCGGCCGAGGATTTGGCTGCGCGTTTCGCGGCTCGTGGCATCGGCAACGACACCCGCGTCGTGCTCTATTGCCGTGGGACGCCGCAGTGGGCCACGCGGGTCTGGTGGATGCTGCGCGCGATCGGCTTTGACAATGCGGCGGTGCTCGACGGCGGCTGGGAGAAGTGGCAGGCCGAGGGTCGGCCGGTTTCGACCGAGGCTAGCAGCTATCCGCCAGCCGGCCTGACGGCGAAGCCACACCAGGCCCTGTTCGTCGGCAAAGAAACGGTGCGCGGCGCGATCGGCGATTCTGGTACCTGCACGATCAACGCGCTCGCCCCCGACCTGCACAGCGGCGAGAACCCGCGCTACGGCCGGCCCGGCCGGATCCCTGGCAGCGTCAACGTGCCGGCCCGTGCCCTGCACGATACGGAAACGCTGGAGCTCGCATCCGCCGAGGCGGCGGCCGCCGCCTTCGCCGCGGTCGGCGCCGAGCCTGCGAAGCGGATCATCGTCTATTGCGGCGGCGGCATTGCGGCGACACTGGACGCCTTCCTTCTGCACCAGCTCGGCTACGAGGACATCGCCGTCTACGACAACTCGATGAGCGAATGGGCCCGGGACGAAAGCCTGCCGATCGAGACCGACTGACGGCCGCGCGGGCGGCTGGACAGAAACACCGGCGCACGGGATAACGTCCAGACGGCAAAGGGAGATCCACGTGCGCTGTGAAGTCGTTGCCATCGGCACGGAGCTGCTGCTCGGCCAGATCGTCGATACCAACTCCTCTTGGATCGGCGAGCAGCTTGCGCTCGCCGGCATCGACTCGCATTTCCAAGTCAAGGTCGGCGACAACTTTGCGCGCATCGAGGCCTGCCTGCGCCAGGCGCTGGAGCGCGGCGAGGCGGTGATCTGCTGCGGCGGCCTGGGACCGACCCAGGATGACATCACCCGCGACGTCATCGCCCATGTCATGGGCGTCGAGATGCGCCGCGACGAGGCCATCGTCGCGAAGATCCGCACGATGTTCGAATCGCGCGGCCGGGTGATGACCGACAACAACCGGCGCCAGGCCGACATCCCGGTCGGCGCGACGCCGATCCCGCAAATGCCCGGCACCGCACCTGGCCTGCTCTGCCCGCTCGGGGACAAGGTGATCTACGCCGTGCCCGGCGTGCCCTCGGAGATGCGCGCGATGATGCTGGGCACCATCCTGCCCGACCTGCAGCAGCGCTCCGGCCAGACGGCCGTGATTCGCAGCCGGCTCTTGCGTACCTGGGGCCACAGCGAGTCCGGCCTCGCCGAGGATCTGGCCGAGCGTATCGAAGCGCTCGACGGCGTCGGCAACCCGACCCTCGCTTTTCAGGCGAGCGGCATCGAAGGCCTCAAGGTCCGGATCACGGCCAAGGCGCCCAACGAGGCCGAAGCCACGCGCTTGATCGCCGACGAAGAGGCGATCATTCGCGATCTGCTGGGCGACCTGGTCTTCGGTGTCGACGAACAGACGATGGAGAGCGTAGTCCTCGATCTGCTGCGCGCCCGTGGCCTGACCCTGGCGGTCGCGGAAAGCCTGACCGGCGGGATTCTCTCTGCGCGACTGTCCGAGATCGATTCGGCTTTGGAGATCTTCCGCGGCGCAGTGATCTCGACGAACAGTGATTCGATTGGCACGGGTGAAGATCGAGCCACGGTCGCCGCCGCGCACGCCCGCGACAGCTTCGACGCCGACGTCGGCATCGCCGCCGTGCAACCCGCCGAATCGGAGGGTTTGCCTCCCGGCACGGTCTTTCTCGGCCTCGCGAAACCTGACGGTCAGCACACTGCGAGGGTCGCGCTGCCCGGCGATCTCAGCCGGATGCGAAGCTTCGCCGTCATCAGCTTGCTGAACCTGCTGCGGAAGAAACTGTCTGAGGCGTGAGATAAAAGTTGGCGCGCAAGACCTCGCAGAACCCCGACGTCGAGGCCGTCTTCCAGGCCTACCCGGCCCGTCTTCGGCCGAAGTTACAGCGCCTGCGCCGCCTGATCTTCGAGACGGCGGCCTCGACCGAGGGCGTGGGCGCGCTGGAAGAGACGCTGAAATGGGGTCAGCCAAGCTATCTGACGACGGAGACCAAGAGCGGCAGCACGATCCGCATCGACCGGGTCAAGGCCGATCCGGAGCGCTACGCGCTCTACTTCCACTGCCAGACCAACTTGGTCGAGACCTTCCGCCAGCTCTATCCGGACGAGCTCACGTTCGGTGGCAATCGGAGCATCCTGCTGAATGCGGCCGACACGCTGCCTGAGGCGGCATTACGCCACTGCATTGCCCTGGCGCTGACCTATCATCGGCGGA
>JAKSDN010001458.1 GCA_022360075.1 Kiloniellales bacterium
CACGGCCACGATGTGCGTCACCATTGCTGCCGTGCTCAATAGGTGCAGGCCGAACTGCGCTGGCGAGGGGACATAGTCGGGTCGGGTGCTGTTTCCGAGAATCAGCGCAAGCTCGGGCGCGACAGCCGGCACCGAGACCGCTACCGTACCGCCGAAGCGAACGCTGGTCGCTCGGTGGAGATGTCCGCACACGATGCCCTCGACGTTGCGGTGGCGGGCGACGATGTCCGCCATCCGGCCGCCGCCGCGGCAATTGACTTCATCGAGCTGCGGCATTCCCGTCACATAGGGAGGATGGTGCATGAAGATCAGCGTCGGCTTGACTGGATCTTCACAGAGGCGGTCTTCCAGCCATGCCAGTCGGTCGCCGCAGAGGGCCCCGCCTTCCTGACCGGGGACGAGCGTGTCCAAGCCGATCAGGCGGTGTGGATAGTCGTCGATGACGTACTGCAGAAAGCCGTCACCCGGCAGGTAGTCGTGATCGGAAAAGGCCTCTCGGAGCGCATCGCGCCGATCGTGGTTGCCGGGAATGATGAAGTTCGGCATCACCAGCCGGTCAAGCATCGAGCGAACGGCGGCATATTCCGCCGCCGACCCGAAGTCGGTCAGGTCGCCGGTGGTGAGGACGAGGTCGGGCCGCGGCTCGAAGGCATTGAGGTACGAAACGACGCGGGTCAAGCGCTCGCGCGTGTCGCCCTTGAGGGGATTCACACGCGTTGAGCGATCATCGATATGCAGATCGGTGATCTGAGCGATGAGGAGGCGCTCTCCCATTCACGAAGCCTCAGCGTCTTGGCGAATTCCCGCTCTTGCCCCGCGGCCGTCATTCGACGTCGCCAAGGCTGCTGCACAGGTCCCATAGCCACAGGCGGCATCGACCCGACCGCGATAGGGCTCGTCGTTCGTGCCGCTCGGCCCATGGCCCAGGCGCCAGCTTCGCGGCCAACGGACCTGGCCCAGATCCTCCGCGACATTCGTCAGGAGGGATGATGGAGGCCCACCGTCCAGCCGAGCAATGACGCCGCCGGGACCCATCTCCGGCAGGATCGTCAGGGAGAAATACCCATAGCCGGTGCAGGGGTGCATCACCCAACGGCCGACGGGACCGCCTGGCCCGAGCACGATCTCGACCACCAAGCGCTCATGCTCTCGGCCGATCCAAATCGTCGGCGGACCCTCGTCGGCGTCGTAGCCGCACAGAAACGTCTCGCGGTCCGGCGTTGCAGCGGCATCGTTCGACCTGGTCGCCTCGATATCGAAGCGTAGCCACGCCACCTTCTCAGGGAGGCGTAGTTCAGCCGTCATTCTGTTTGCCTGATCGGGGGCTCGAAGCTCCGTACGGCCAAGCCCGTCCCGCGGCCAACAGAGCCGACGCCGCCGGTACCCCAGCTCGTCGATAACGTCACAGTGCAGGTTTCCGTCGCCAAGACTGCAGACCAGGAAATGAAAGAACTCGGAGGCGCCGCGCATGAAATCCCCGGTCGGGCCATAGCGGGTGCCGGCGCCCGCCGAACAGATTTGCAGCACGCCATCGCGCACGCGGACATCGTAGGCAATCACATGGCTACAGACGTAGGCCATGACGTCATGCTCGACCAGCAATCGCCAGAGAGTGTCGCCCTGTTCAGGCGGAATGCGCCACAGCGGGAATTGCGTGTAGCCGTTGACCGGAAGAACCGGATAGTGGCCGAAGACGAGCTTCTGCGGCACCCCGCGATGCCGGGCCAGAACCTCCGCGAGCCAATCGGTTTCAATGCGGCCGGGACCGAGCCTTGCCGTCGCCGAGTTGGTGAAGACCAGAAGCAGGTCGTCTCTCAGGACATAGTAGCTGCGCCCGAGGTCATCAGCCGGACCGTTTCGCGGCAGATCCGGAAACACCTCGCAGAAAACCCGCTCGCTCACTGCGTCGTAGGTGTTGTGGTTGCTTGTCAGGTGATAGACGGGAAAGCTACGCGACTTGGTCCAGCCGAACTCATGCTCGCACCAATAGCGCCACTGCGCCCGCAGGCTCGCTTCGTCCGAGGTCAGACCCTGGATGTGATCGCCAAGGAAGCAAATGAAATCGGGCTCCGGATCGATCGCCGCGATGTGGCGGCTGATTGCGGCGAAGGTCGCCTCGTGCGGGCCGCCTGGAATCCCGGAGCAACTGTCGCCCACCAGCACGAAGCGGTGAGACGCTTGCGCCGGGACACTGGCTTCATCTGCCATCGGCAGCTTTCGCAAAGCGGCCCTGCACGATGCGGTCGATAATCATCGCGCAAACCAAAATCGCCAGGCCGGCCAGGAGGCCATCGCCCTTGGCTGCATATTGCAGAGCGACCAGCACTTCCTTGCCAAGGCCTTCCGCACCGATCAGCGAGGCAATGACGACCATGCCAAGGCACATGAGGATCGTCTGATTGACACCCGTCATGATGCTCGGCATCGCCAAAGGTAGCTCGACATCGAGAAGCAGCTTCCGCCGGCTGCAACCGAAGGCCGTTGCGGCTTCCCGGATATGCTCGGGAACGCCCTTGATCCCGAGCGCTGTGAGCCGCACCACGGGCGGCATGCCGAAGATGACGGTCGCCAGGATGCCCGCCGGCTTGCCCGTGCCGAAGAAGGCGATGACGGGGATCAGGTAGACGAAAGACGGCATCGTCTGCATGAAATCGAGCACCGGCCGGACCAGGGCATAGACGGTCTCGTTCTTTCCGCAAACAACGCCAAGTGGGATTCCAACGACGATGCATATCAGCGCGGCCGTGCCCAAAAGCGCGACGGTGATCATGCTCATTTCCCAGAAGCCGAAAAGCACGAGATAGGCCAGCCCCGCGGCCGTGTAGACTGCGACCCGCATGCCCGCCAGGCGCCAGGCGATGGCCACGATGACCGTGGCCGTTACCATCCACGGCGTTTGAACGAGCAGCACTTCGATACCGTCGAGCAGACTTCGGATCGCCGCCGTCATGCCATCGAAAACGCCGCCGAGCGTGCTTGCCAGATAATCAAAGACGTCGACGTCCAGCCACTGAGACACGGTGTTGTAGAGATCTTTGCTCGCCGGCTCTTTCACAACGAGTTCATGCGGCAGACTTGCCGTATAGCGGTAGAGCGTCAGCGGAACCACGGCCAAGACCAATGCCATGCCGATTCCGAGATTTCGATACGACAATCCCCGGCCGATCTTGGGGTCGACACGCCAATGGCTGTAGCGCCGTTCGTATGCGATGTTGGCGTAGAAGCCTTCCAAGCATTTCACGATCGCGAGGGCCGCTACGCCTGTGAGCATGAGGGCGGTCCCGCCGGAAGCCTCGGCATCCGCCGCAGCTTGTGCAAGCTGTGCGGCCTGCGTCATGTTCTCCGCGATGATACGCAACGACTCCGCCTTTTCCTGTCCGGCGGCCGCCGCTTCATTGGCTCGCTCCAGCATCGCTTGCGCCTTCTCCCTGAGACGAAGAGCGCGTGCGGCTTCGGCCGCGCCCAAGTCGCCCCACAGGCCGCGGCCGATCTGAACCAAGGCGATCGTCTCCAGGATCGCGAAGACCCAAAAGAAGCCCCAGAGATTGCGCGCGGCTCCCCAAAGCGGGCCAAAGGCTGCCGCCGCCCGGTTGAAGGTGAACGCGGCCCCGGTCCTCGACTGGATACGCACAAAAGCCTGAGCGTAGTATTCGGCGTTGAAGCCGACAAAATCGCGGATTGACGCGGTCAAGAGACTCCGGTCCGGAACCGGCGGTGCCAAAGTCATCTATTTCGTTCCTTGAATGC
>JAKSDN010001486.1 GCA_022360075.1 Kiloniellales bacterium
CCGCAAGCCGGAGATCGACGCGCGCCTGGTGGCCGAGAACATCGCCCAGCAGCTCGAGCGCCGCGTCGCTTTTCGCCGGGCCATGAAGCGGGCGGTGCAGAACGCCATGCGTCTGGGCGCCGGCGGCATCCGGATCAACTGCGCCGGTCGCTTGGCCGGGGCGGAGATCGCGCGCACGGAGTGGTATCGCGAGGGCCGCGTGCCGCTGCATACGCTGCGCGCGGACGTCGACTACGGCGAGGCCACGGCCAAGACCACCTACGGCACCTGCGGCGTGAAGGTCTGGGTCTTCAAGGGCGAGATCATGGCCCACGATCCGATGGCCCAGGACAAGAAGGCGCAGGAGGCTCAAGTCGGGCGCTAGGCGGTCGGGCGGTAAGGCCCCGGGTGTCGTGCGGCAGCAAGTAAGGAACGACGGCTATGTTGCAGCCGAAGAGAACGAAGTATCGCAAGGCCCACAAGGGCCGGATTCACGGCCATGCCAAGGGCGGGACCGCGTTGAATTTCGGCGCCTATGGGCTGAAGGCGACCTCGCCGGGCCGGATCTCGGCCAGGCAGATCGAGGCTGCCCGCCGCGCGATCACGCGTCACATGAAACGTGTCGGCAAGCTCTGGATCCGGGTCTTCCCCGACGTGCCGGTCTCGCAGAAGCCGGCCGAGGTGCGTCAGGGCAAGGGCAAGGGCACGCCCGAGTGGTGGGCCGCGCGGATCAAGCCGGGCCGGGTCATGTTCGAGCTCGACGGCGTGCCCCGTTCGGTCGCGGAGCAGGCCTTCACCCTGGCCTCCGCGAAGCTGCCGGTGAACACCAAGTTCGTCAGTCGTCTGGGCGAGGAGAGCTGAGCCATGAAAGCGGGCGACCTTCGCGCCAAGAGCGAGGACGAGTTGAAGGACAGTCTGCTCGACTTGAGGAAGGAGCAGTTCAACCTGCGCTTTCAGAAGGCGAGCGGGCAGCTCGAGAACACCGCGCGGGTCCGCCAGGTGCGGCGCGATATCGCGCGTATCAAAACGATCCTGCGCGATAGGCAGCAGGCCGCGTCCTAGGAGTTTGGCAGATGCCGCGCCGAGTACTGCAAGGAGTCGTGGTGAGCGACAAGGCCGACAAGACGGTGACCGTGCTTGTCGAGCGCCGGGTCATGCATCCGCTCTACAAGAAGTTCATCAAGCGTTCGAAGCGCTACCACGCGCACGACGCGGAGAATAGCTGCAAGGCGGGCGATGTCGTGCGCATCCGCGAGTGCCGGCCGATCTCCAAGACCAAGACCTGGGAAGTGGTCGGCCCCGACGCGGTCGGCGCCTGAGAGCAGCTTTAGGAGGAGTCGGCCATGATCCAGATGCAGTCGAGATTGGATGTCGCGGACAACTCCGGCGCGCGCAGCGTGCAGTGCATCAAGGTGCTCGGCGGATCCAAGCGCATGATCGCCGGGGTCGGCGACGTCATCGTCGTCTCGGTCAAGGAGGCGATCCCGCGTGGCCGCGTCAAGAAGGGCGACATTCATCGCACGGTGATCGTGCGCACCGCCAAGGAGATCCGGCGCAGCGACGGCAGCGCGATCCGCTTCGACCGCAATGCCGCCGTCTTGATCAACAATCAGAACGAGCCGATCGGGACTCGCATCTTCGGCCCGGTGACGCGCGAGCTGCGCGCCCGCAAGTTCATGAAGATCATCTCGCTCGCGCCCGAGGTGCTGTGATGGCCGATAAGTTCAAGATCAGAAAGGGCGACCGCGTCGTCGTCGTGACCGGCCGCGAGAAGGGCAAGACCGGCGACGTCATCCGCGTCCTGCGCGCCGATGACCGCGTCCTGGTCCAGGGCGTGAACATGGTCAAGCGCCACACCCGGCCGTCCCAGCTCAGCGCCGGCGGCATCATCGAGAAGGAAGCGCCGCTTCACATCTCGAACGTGGCGCACATCGACCCCAAGACCAGCGAGCCGACGCGCGTCGGCTACCGCTTCACCGACGACGGGCGGAAGGTGCGCTTTGCCAAGCGCTCCGGCGAGCCGATCGACACCTGACAGCGAAGACGAATGCCATGAAACCGCGCTTGATGGAGCACTTCGAGACCACGGTACGGCCGGCGCTGGTCGAACAATTCAGCTACGGCAATGCCCTCCAGGCCCCGAAGATCGAGAAGATCATCGTCAACATGGGCGTTGGCGAAGCCGTGCAGGACAGCAAGAAGGTCGAGAAGGCCGCTTCCGAGCTCGCCCTGATCACCGGTCAGAAGGCGGTGGTCACGCGCGCCAAGCAGTCGATCTCGAACTTCAAGGTGCGCGAAGGCATGCCGCTGGGCTGCAAGGTGACGCTTCGCCGGATCCGCATGTACGAGTTCCTGGACCGCCTGATCACCGTGGCGCTGCCGCGCGTGCGCGACTTCCGCGGGGTCTCGCCGAAGAGCTTCGACGGGCGGGGCAATTTCGCGATGGGACTGAAGGAGCAGATCGTGTTTCCCGAGATCGACTACGACAAGGTCGATGAGATCCGCGGGCTCGACATCTGCATTGTGACCACGGCCCAGACCAACGAGGAGGCGCATGCGCTCCTCAAGGGCTTCGATATGCCGTTCCGCAACTGACGGCCAAGACAGAGGAACGATCAAGACATGGCCAAGAAGAGCGCTGTTCAGAAGAACCTTCGGCGTCGCAAGATGGCTAAGAGCTTCGCGTCCAAGCGCGCCGAGCTCAAGGCGATCGCGCAGGATCGCTCGGCTGCGCCGGAGGAGCGTTTCCAGGCCTATCTCAGGCTGGCCAAGCTGCCGCGCAACTC